>NZ_DAIRTR010000074.1:0-16130 GCF_036803785.1 Pelomicrobium sp.
GTTCGGCTACGAGGAGGGGGCCTTCACCGGCTCGCGCCGGGGCGGGAAAATCGGTTTGATCGAATCCGCCCATACCGGCACCCTGTTTCTGGACGAGGTGGGGGAGATACCCCTGACCCTCCAGGCCAAGCTGCTGCGAGTCCTCCAGGAAAGGGAAGTGCTGCGCCTCGGCGCCAACGATCCGACTCCCGTGGACGTGCGGGTCGTGGCTGCTACCAATCGAGATCTCGGGGCGGCAGTGGCGGCAGGCCGGTTCCGAGCCGATTTGTACTATCGCTTGAACATCCTGCATCTACACCTGCCGCCCCTACGGGAGCGCCCAGAGGACGTGCCGCTCCTCGCCGCGCACTTGCTGGAGGAGGCACTGAAGCGACTTCGAGCGCCCCGGCCCGTCGACGACCTGCTCGAGACGCTCCTCGAGCACTTCGTCCGCTACCCTTGGCCGGGAAACGTACGGGAGATGGAAAACGTGATGGAGCGCCTGGCGGTCCTCCTTGCCCATGAGGGAACCCTGGACGTCGCCGGACTCGCCCGAGTAGCACCCGAGCTGTTCGCTCCCCAGCGGGGGGTTGCCCTGGGACCGCCGCCCGCGCCGGGCGCGGTCCTGCGCTCCCTCCAGCGGGCCCACGAGATGGCCCACATCCACCGGGTCCTGGAAGAGTGTGGCGGAAGCCTCACGCGAGCCTCCGCACGCCTGGGCGTAAGCCGCACCACCTTGTGGCGCAAGCTGAGGGCAAGTGGCCTCGGGCAAAGACGAACGAGAGCACGGCAGACAGAAAGCGCTTGAGGCGCAAAATCGGCACTAAAGAAAGGGGCTTTTGCGTGAAAGCCCTCTTTCCAACTCCCTTTGCCTATTTCTCGTTGATCATTGTCTCTATCGCCGCTGCTCCGGCGATCAACGCCGGATGCGCTGGGCGAGATACGCCCGGGTCTGCATCTCCAGCAGACGGCTCGCAGTGCGGCGGAATTCCTGGCTGTTCACCCCCTCCTCATAGAGCCGCTGCGGGGCAACCTCCGCCGAGACGATCAGCTTGACTCGATGATCGTAGAGCACATCCACCAGCCAGGTCAGCCGCCGGGCCTCGTTGGCCATGGCGGGGGACATGCGCGGCACGTTGGACAGCAGCACTGTGTGGAAGCGCATGGCGAGATCCAGGTAATCGGCCTGGGATCGGGGCGAGCCGCACAGGGCAGAAAAATCGAACCAGACTACGCCACCGGCGCGGCGGCGATAGGGGATGCGACGGCCCTCCACGTCCAGGGGATGGTATTCGTCCTCCACGTCCCTGAGTCGGTCGAAATCCTCGGCGAGACGCGCTTCCGCCTCGGGACCGAGGGGACAAATATAGGTCTTGACCCGCTCCAGGGCGAGCTGGCGATAGTCCATCGCCCCGTCCAGAGGGATCACGTCGAGCCGCTCCTTGATGTGCTGAATGGCGGGCAGAAAGCTTTCCCGGCGCAGCCCGTCGCGGTAGAGCTCGTCAGGGTGCGCGTTGGAGGTCATGCAAAACACCACGCCCCGCGCCGTGAGGGCCGGCAGCAGACGCCCCAGAATCATGGCATCGGCAATGTCGCTTACGTGAAATTCGTCGAAACAGATGAGCCGGTGGCGCCGGGCCAACCGCTGAGCCAGGACGGCCAATGGGTCCGGCTGCCCTTTCAGCGCCTCGAGCTCCCGGTGCACTTCCCGCATGAAATGGTGGAAATGGACCCGGCGCTTGCGCACGAGGGGCAGCACCGAGTAGAAGCTATCCATGAGAAAGCTCTTGCCGCGCCCCACGTCGCCCCACAGATAGGCGCCGCGGGGCAGGGGCGGATGGATCAGCAGCCGCCGCAGCCGGGTGCGGCGGCGCGCCTTGTAAGCCACCCATTCCTCATAGAGTTTTTGCAGGTGTTCTACCGCCCGCAGCTGGGCGGGATCGGCCACGAAGCCGCGGCGCGTCAGGGACTGGCGGTAGAGAGTGCGCAAGTCCATGCCCGCAGACCCGTCCGGCGCCAGGATACTTTTCTCCGGAGATTCGAGGACCTGCCCCCGCATGCAGGACCACTACATATTGAGCGCGCGCTTGTCCACCGCCAAGGCTGCCTCCCGCACCACCTCTGACAGGGACGGGTGGGGATGGCAGACGCGGGCGATGTCTTCCGCGCTGGCGGAGAACTCCAGGGCCATGGCCGCTTCGCTGATCAGCTCGGAGGCATGGGCCCCTAGGATGTGCACGCCTAGCACTCGGTCAGTCTGCGCATGGGCCAGGATCTTGACGAACCCGGCCGGCTCCCCTTGCCCCAGGGCCCGCCCGTTGATAGAGAAGGGAAAGCGGCCGCTGCGGTACTCTACCCCCTCCTGCTGGAGCTGCTGCTCGGTCTTGCCCACCCAGGCGATCTCGGGAGCGGTATAGATCACCCAGGGAATGGCGTCATAGTTGACATGCCCGGCCTGGCCGGCGATGCGCTCGGCCACCATGATCCCTTCGTCCTCGGCCTTGTGGGCCAGCATGGGTCCACGCACTACGTCGCCGATGGCGTAAACGTTGGGCACCCGGGTGCGACAGTACTGGTCCACCTCGATGAAGCCGCGGGCGTCGGTGGAAAGCCCGACCGCCTCGAGCCCCAAGCCGTCCGTATTGGGCACCCGGCCCACGGACACGATGAGCCGGTCCACGCCAAGGGATTGCCGGCCTTTGTCGTCCTCGTACTCCACCACCACGGTCCTGCCGTTACGCTCCACTTGCAGGATTTTCACCCCCAACCGGATATCCAGCCCCTGCTCCCGGGTGAAGAGCTTCCACGCCTCCTTGGAAATCGCCTCGTCCGCCGCCGGTAGGAACTCGGGCAGCGCCTCAAGGAGCGTCACCTGGGCGCCCAGTCGCCGCCATACGCTGCCCAGCTCGAGCCCGATTACGCCGGCCCCGATGACCCCGAGCCGCTTGGGGACCGAATCGAAACTCAAGGCACCCTCGTTGTCGGCGATCACCACCTGGTCCACTTCGATGCCTGGAAGGTGCCGGGGCTTGGAACCCGTGGCGACAATCACGTGCCGTGCCTCCACCGTCTGGACACCCTCCTCCCCCGTCACCTCCACCCGCAGGGGATTGCCGCCGGAGGCGAAGCGCCCGTGCCCTCGTAACCACTCAATCTTGTTTTTCTTGAACAAGGTGGCGATGCCGCTGGTCATCCTCGCCACGATCCGGTCTTTGCGCGCGAGCATCTTGGCAAGATCCACCGTCACCCGCTCTGCCGCGATGCCGTGCTCGGCAAACTTGTGCAGCACCCGCTCGTAGTTCTCGGAAGACTCCAGAAGCGCCTTGGAAGGAATACAACCCACGTTGAGGCAAGTGCCCCCCAGGGCGGGCTCGCCTTTCGGCGTCCTCCATCGCTCGACGCAGCCTACGGAGAATCCCAGCTGGGCCGCCCGGATCGCCGCGATGTAGCCGCCGGGACCGGCACCGATCACCAGCACGTCAAAGTCCTTGGCCATGGTTATTGTTTCTCCAGCTTACGCAGTGGAAAACGCGAAGGGCCGCCAGTCCACGCCAGGGCCCCCCATGAATTCTCCGGCAAAAGGTCGATAGACCGTTTGCCGTCGGCTCGTTCCTTCCTCGGCAAGAAGGCGAACGCCGTCAAACTCTTTTCAAACCGAGGCCCGCGTCCTCCCAGTCGCCGGCACCGTCTTTCAGACCTCCAGAAGCAAGCGGGCCGGATCCTCGAGCGCCTCCTTGATGGCCACCAGCGTCAACACCGCTTCGCGGCCGTCGATGAGCCGATGATCGTAGGAGAGGGCCAGATAGTTCATGGGGCGGATGACGATCTGGCCGTTTTCCACTACCGGCCGATCCTTGGTGGCGTGGATGCCCAGGATGGCGCTCTGGGGCGGATTGATGATCGGGGTGGACAGCATGGAACCGAACACGCCACCATTGGAGATGGAAAAGGTCCCGCCCGTCAGCTCCTCAATGGCAAGCTTGCCCTCCTGGGCTCGCTTGCCGAAGTCGGAGATGGTCTTCTCGACCTCCGCCAGGGAGAGTTGGTCGGCGTTACGGATGATGGGCACCACCAGCCCCCGGGGGCTCGCCACCGCGATCCCGATGTCATAGTAGCCGTGATAGACGATGTCGTTGCCGTCGATGGAGGCGTTCACCACCGGGAATTTCTTGAGGGCGTACACGCAGGCTTTCACGAAAAACGACATGAAGCCCAGGCGAACTCCGTGTTCTTTTTCGAACTTGTCCTTGTATCGGTTGCGCAGGTCTATCACCGCCTGCATGTTGACTTCGTTGAAAGTGGTGAGCATCGCTGCCGTGCGCTGGGATTGAACCAGGCGCTCGGCAATCCGAGCCCGTAGCCGCGACATGGGGACCCGCTGCTCGGGGCGTCCGGCGAGCAACGTCTCCACGCTTACGGGCGTGGGCTCGGGCATGGCGGGCTTCGTCGCAGGCGCTGGAGAGACCCCAGAGGCCGGCTCGGTGGGGCGGCCGGTAAAGCCCAGCACGTCCGCCTTGGTGATCCGTCCTCCACGCCCACTGCCCGGCACGTCCTGGGGCTGCAAGCCCCGTTCTTCGAGCAGCCTCTTCGCGGCCGGCATGACGAGGGCCTCGGCCCGTCCACCGGCAGCCGCCTGCGCCGCCCCGACCGCCTGGACCGCGCTCGCCGCCTCTGCCTTCTCCTCCTTGGCGGGCGTCTCCACCTTGGCAGATGCCTCCGCTTCCACGGGTGCCTGGGCCCTCCCGGCGGGAGGCTTCGCCTCGGTGTCGATGGTGGCGATCACCTCGTCGCTCACCACTTTGTCCCCGTCCCTTTTCAGGATCTGGGTGAGGACGCCGGCTGCAGGGGCGGGCAGCTCCAGCACCACCTTGTCCGTCTCGATGTCGATCAGGTTCTCGTCTCGCTGCACGTATTCGCCCGGTTTTTTGTGCCACGCGAGCAGTGTCCCCTCGGACACCGACTCGGAAAAGGTTGGAACCTTGACTTCGATCAGCATGTCGTTCTCCGCTTTCTCCTTGCACCCACGTCCGCGGGCGTGCCTCGCCGCTGCGCCCAGACTATCCGTTCAATCCAGCTCGAACTTGTCTCGAAACGCCGCGTCGATCACGGCCTTCTGCTGGGCCACGTGCAGCGACAAGTATCCGACCGCCGGTGACGCTGACGAGGGTCGCAGCGCATAGGACAGCTTCTGGTCGGGGCGCATGTGGCGCTCGATGTAGTGCTGGATGCGGTGCCATGCACCCTGGTTGCCCGGCTCCTCCTGGCACCATAGGATCTCTTTGGCCTTGGCGTAGCGCTTGATCTCGGCCTTGAAATCGTCGTGGGGAAAGGGATAGAGCTGGGCGATGCGCACGATGGCCATGTCCTTGATGCCCCGCTCCCGCCGGGCAGCCAGGAGGTCGTAATAAATCTTGCCGCTGCAGAAGATCACCCGGCGGACCTTCTTGGGATCGATTTCCGGATCGGTCTCAGGGTTGACCGGCTTGAACCCGGTGCCAGGGCCCAGTTCCTCCAAGGTCGAGACCGATTCCTTGTGCCGCAACATGCTCTTCGGGGTAAAGACGATGAGGGGTTTGCGGTACGGCCGGATCATCTGGCGTCGCAGCAGGTGGAACATCTGGGCTGGGGTGGAGGGAACGCACACTTGCATGTTGTACTCGGCGCAAAGTTGCAGGTAGCGCTCGAGCCGCGCCGAGGAGTGCTCCGGCCCCTGGCCCTCGTAGCCGTGGGGCAAGAACATGACCAGGCCGCAAATACGGCCCCACTTGGCCTCCCCCGCCGCGATGAACTGATCGATGACCACCTGGGCGCCGTTGGCGAAATCGCCGAACTGAGCCTCCCAGATGACCAGCTCGTTGGGTTCGGCAGTCGCGTAGCCGTACTCGAAGCCGAGCACCGCCTCCTCCGACAGGGGGGAGTCGATCACCAGAAAGTCGGGCTGGCCTTCCTTGATGTGCTGCAGCGGTATGTAGGTACCGGCGTCCCAGCGCTCCCGGTTCTGGTCGTGGAGCACCGCGTGGCGATGAAAGAAGGTGCCGCGGCCCGAATCCTGGCCGCTGATGCGCACCGGATAACCCTCGTCCAGGAGCGTGGCGTAAGCCAGGGTCTCCGCCATGCCCCAGTCTAGGGGCAGCTTGCCCTGTCCCATGAGCCGCCGATCTTCCAGCACCTTCTCCACCCGCGGGTGCAGCTTGAATCCCGGCGGTACGGTGGTCACCCGCTCCGCCAACCACTTCAGGCGCTCCAGGGGCACACCGGTCTCGGCGGGCTCGGTCCACTTGCGGTTCATGAAGTAAGCCCAGTTGACCGTGTAGGGCGGCTTGTAGTTGGAGAGGATGGTCTTGTTGGTGTGGTAGCCCTTGTCCAGGGCGTCCCGGTAGGTCCTAATCATCTCTTCCGCTTCCTCGGGCCGCAGCACGCCCTCGGCGGCGAGCTTGTCGGCGTAGAGCTTGCGGGTGCCGGGATGCTGATTGACCTTCTTGTACATGAGGGGTTGAGTGACCATCGGCTCATCCTGCTCGTTGTGCCCGTGACGGCGGAAGCACACCAGATCGATGATCACGTCCTTCTTGAACTCGAAGCGAAAGTCGAGGGCCAGCCGCGTGACGAACAGCACCGCCTCCGGGTCGTCCGCATTCACGTGGAAAATGGGCGCTTCCACCATCTTCGCCACGTCGGTGCAGTACAGCGTCGAGCGCACGTCCCGGGGATCGGAAGTGGTGAAGCCGATCTGGTTGTTCACCACGATGTGTACCGTGCCGCCGGTGCCGTAGCCCCTGGTCTGGGAGAGGTTCAGGGTTTCCATGACCACCCCCTGACCGGCGAAAGCGGCATCACCGTGGATCAGCACCGGAAGCACCTGGGAACCGTCCCTGTCCTTGCGCCGATGCTGGCGCGCCCGCACCGACCCCTCCACCACCGGGTTGACGATCTCCAGATGGGAAGGGTTGAACGCCAGGGTCACGTGCATCGGGCCCCCGGGCGTGGAAACGTCCGAGGAGAAGCCCATGTGGTACTTCACGTCCCCCGAGAGCACCGAGGGGTCGTGCTTGCCCTCGAACTCGGCGAACAAGTCCTTGGGCATCTTGCCCAGGGTGTTGACCAGCACGTTGAGCCGCCCCCGATGGGCCATCCCAATCACCGTCTCCTTGACCCCCTTGGCACCGGCTTGTTGCAATAGGTCGTCCAACAGGGGAATCAGGGTCTCCCCCCCCTCAAGAGAAAAGCGCTTCTGGCCGACGTAGCGGGTGTGTAGGTACTTCTCCAACCCCTCGGCTGCGGTCAGTCGCTCCAGGATGTGGCGCTTCAGCTCAGGGCCATAGCCCGGGCGCGCCCGCACCGGCTCGATGCGCGCCTGGATCCAGCGCTTCTGGGAGGTGTCGTTGATATACATGTATTCGAAGCCGATGGTGCGGCAGTAGGTCTCCCGCACCGCCTGCAAGATCTCCCTGAGGGGCGCCTGGTCCAGCCCCATCAGGGAACCGGTGTCGAATACCGTTTCCATGTCCGCTTCGGAGAAGCCGTAGTGGGCAGGGTCCAGCTCCGGGATGTAGGGTTTTTCCTGTCGCTTGAGGGGATCGATGTCGGCATGCCGCAACCCCAGGAAGCGATGGGCGTTGATGAGTTGCAGCACCTTCGCCTGCTTGCGCTCGAGCTCGGCGAGCCTGAGCTGGACGGCCTGGACCGGCACCGCCGGGCGGCGCTTGCCCAGTTCGATAAAGGATTCGATCACCGGCCGGTGGGATACGTCCCGTGGCGCCGGTCCGGGCTGCCGGGCAAGGGAGTCGAAATAGGAGCGCCACTCTCCCGACACCGCTTCTGGGTCTTCCAGGTATTTCTCGTACAGGGCCTCGATGAACGGTGCGTTGGCGCCGAACAGATACGAATTTGCGAGCATCTCTTTGAACATTGGCCTCTCCTCTGGTCGCCCGGCGCGGACCACCTCTCAACCGCGCTGCCCGATGGGAACCACGTCGCGCTGGGCTGCCCCCGTATAGAGCTGCCGGGGGCGCCCGATCTTCTGCTCTGGATCAGAAATCATCTCGTTCCACTGAGCGATCCAGCCCACGGTGCGAGCCATCGCGAAAATCGCGGTGAACAAGCGAGTCGGTATCCCGAGGGCACTCTGCACGATGCCTGAGTAGAAGTCCACGTTGGGGTAGAGCTTGCGCTCCACGAAGTACTCGTCCTCCAGGGCAATTTTCTCCAGCGCCATGGCAAGCTTGAATAGCTTGTGATCGTGCAGGCCCAGTTCGTTCAACACCTCGTGGCAGGTTTCGCGCATGAGCTTGGCCCGAGGATCGTAGTTCTTGTACACGCGGTGGCCGAACCCCATCAGCCGGAACGGGTCGTTCTTGTCCTTGGCCCGTTTGATGTACTCACCGATGCGCGACACGTCACCGATCTCTTCCAGCATGTGCAGCACCGCCTCGTTGGCACCCCCATGGGCTGGACCCCACAGGCAGGCGATGCCGGCAGAGATGCAAGCGAAAGGATTGGCGCCACTTGAGCCCGCCAAGCGCACGGTGGAGGTGGAAGCGTTCTGCTCGTGGTCCGCGTGCAGGATGAGGATGCGATCCAACGCCCGCACCAGCACCGGGTTAGGTTCATAGCGCTCGCATGGAGTAGCGAACATCATGTGCATGAAGTTCGCAGTGTAGTCGAGGTCGTTGCGCGGGTACATGAACGGCTGGCCCACGTTGTACTTGTACGCCATGGCGGTGATGGTGGGCAGCTTGGCAATCAGCCGGTGGGCCGAGATGTCCCGGTGGTACTGATCGGAAATGTCCATGGCGTCGTGGTAGAACGCGGAGAGGGCCCCCACCACGCCCACGAGCACTGCCATAGGGTGGGCGTCGCGCCGGAAGCCGTTGTAGAAACGCGTCAACTGGTCGTGCACCATCGTGTGCTTCTTGATGATGCTCACGAACTCGTCCTTCTGCGCGCGGGTAGGTAGCTCGCCATTCAAGATGAGGTAGGCCACCTCCAGGAAATCGCACTGCACGGCGAGCTGCTCGATGGGGTAACCCCGGTAGAGCAGGATTCCCTTGTCCCCGTCGATGTAGGTAATCGCCGAGCGACAGCTGGCCGTCGCCATGAACCCCGGGTCGTAGGTGAAGACCCCACTCTTCGCGTAGAGCGTGCGAATGTCTACCACGTCGGGTCCCAGGGTCCCGGACAGGACCGGTAGCTCCACTGCGGGCTTGCCGTCGTTGAAAGTGATCGTGGCTGTTTTGGTGCTCATGGTTCCTCCGGCTCCGTGGGTTTTCCGGGCGGGTTCTCGCAAGCGCGCCCGCCTTCAAAGCGATTGTAGCTTGCTCACGACGGGCTGCAGGCGTGCGTCGCAACAAGGCCGCCGGCCGCTCACGAGATCCCAGAGATCGTTGTCCGGGTAGTCGAGCAGCGCGGCGAAGCTTTGCCGCTCCTCGTCGCCCAGCCGCTCGAGCTCGCGCTCGGCGAAGCGGGATAAGATCAGGTCCAGTTCCAGGAGACCGCGCCGGCAGCGCCAGCGCAAACGGTTAAGCTCGGTCATACCGCACGCCGGACCATCATTTCCTTGATCTTGCCGATCGCCCGGGTCGGGTTGAGCCCCTTAGGGCAGACATCGACGCAGTTCATGATCGTGTGACAGCGAAACAGCCGGTAGGGATCCTCCAGGTTGTCCAACCGCTCGTTGGTGGCCTGATCTCGGCTGTCGGCGAGGAAGCGGTAGGCCTGCAGCAACCCGGCGGGTCCCACGAACTTGTCCGGGTTCCACCAGAACGAGGGACACGAGGTGGAGCAGCAGGCACACAGGATGCACTCGTAGAGCCCGTCGAGCTCCTTGCGCTCCTCCGGCGACTGCAGTCGCTCGGTCTCGGGCGGCGGATCGTTATTGATGAGATACGGCCGGATGGAGTGGTACTGCTTGAAAAACTGGGTCATGTCCACGATCAAGTCGCGGATCACCGGCAGCCCCGGCAGCGGCCGGATCCTCACCGGTTCCCGGAGATCCTTGACTGGGGTGATGCAGGCGAGGCCGTTACGGCCGTTGATGTTCATGGCGTCGGAGCCGCACACCCCCTCCCGGCAGGAGCGGCGGAAACTCAGGCTGTCGTCGATCGACTTGATCCGCACCAGGGCGTCGAGCAGCATCCGGTCGGTGGGCGCAAGCTCCACATCGTAGTCTTGCATGTAGGGCTGGTCGTCCACGTCCGGATTGTAGCGGTAGATGGAAAAACGCATCGGCGGCTCCTCGGGCGCTTTCGCTCAGTAGGTGCGGACCTTCAGCGGGAAGGTTTCCACCGTCAGCGGCTTCAGGTGTACCGGTTTGTAGTCCACGCGCCGGCCCTCTTTGAAGAACAGGCTGTGTTTGAGCCAGTTGTCGTCGTCGCGGTTTGGACAGTCTTCCCGGGCATGGGCGCCACGGCTTTCCTTGCGCGCTTCGGCGCAAATCATGGTGGCCACCGCCACCTCCACCAAGTTGTCTAACTCCAACGCCTCGACCCTGGCAGTGTTGAACGTCTTGCTCTTGTCGGAAATGAAGGTCTTTTGCGCCCGCTCTTCGATCTCCAGGATCTTTTGCACGCCCTGTCTCAGGAGGTCGCCGAAGCGAAACACACCGCAATGGTTCTGCATCACCTTCTGCAACTCGGCCCGCACCTCCGGCACCGACTCGCCGCTGGTGGCGGCTTCCAGCCGAGCCAGCCGTGCCAGAGGCAGATCGGCGGCGTCCTTGGGCAAATCCTTGTGGTGGGGATTTTCCCGGATGAACTGGATCATGGCGTCTCCTGCCGCCTTGCCGAAGACCACCAGGTCGAGTAGGGAGTTGGTGCCCAGGCGATTCGCCCCGTGCACCGAAACGCAGGCGCACTCCCCGGCCGCGTACAGGCCCGGCACCACCTCCTCGGGGCCGGTCTTGAGGGGTGCCACCACTTCGCCGTGGTAGTTGGTGGGAATGCCGCCCATCATGTAGTGGCAGGTGGGCACCACGGGAATCGGGTCCTTGATGGGGTCCACGTGGGCGAACTTGATGGCGATCTCCCGGATACCGGGCAGCCGTGTCATGATCACCTCAGGCCCCAGGTGGTCCAGCTTGAGCAGCACGTGATCGCCTTGGGGACCACAGCCCCGTCCCTCCTTGATCTCGGTGGCCATGGCGCGGGACACCACGTCCCGGCTGGCCAAGTCCTTGGCGTTGGGGGCATAGCGCTCCATGAAACGCTCGCCGTGTTTGTTGAGTAGGTAGCCTCCCTCCCCCCGCACCCCTTCGGTGATCAATACCCCGGCGCCGGCCACGCCGGTGGGGTGGAACTGCCAGAACTCCATGTCTTCTAGAGGGATGCCAGCCCGGGCGCACATTCCCAAGCCATCGCCGGTGTTGATGAAGGCGTTGGTGCTCGACTGGAAAATGCGCCCCGCCCCGCCGGTGGCAAGCAACGTCGCCTTGGCCTGCAGGATCATGACCTCGCCCGTTTCCATCTCCAGCGCCACGACCCCCAGCACGTCCCCTTCTTGATCGCGAATCAGGTCCAGGGCCATCCACTCTACCAGGAAGTGGGTATTGGCCCGCACGTTGCGCTGGTACAGGGTGTGCAGCATGGCATGGCCGGTGCGGTCTGCGGCCGCACAGCTGCGTGCCGCCAGGGTCGCCCCGTAGTTCTGGGTGTGACCACCGAAGGGACGCTGGTAGATCTTGCCGTTGGGCAGTCGGTCGAACGGCATGCCGAAGTGCTCCAGCTCGTAGATGGCCTCGTTCGCCTTGCGCGCCATGAACTCGATGGCGTCCTGATCCCCGAGGTAGTCGGACCCCTTCACGGTATCGAACATGTGCCAGTGCCAGTTGTCCTCGGAGACATTGGCTAAGGAGGCGGCAATTCCGCCTTGGGCCGCCACCGTATGGGAGCGAGTCGGGAACACCTTGGACAGCACCGCCACCTTGAGGCCGGCTTCGGCGAGTTGCAGCGATGCGCGCATTCCGGCGCCGCCCGCCCCCACTACCACCGCGTCAAACCTGCGCACCGGGATCCCCATTTAAGCGCTCCACAACACCTGCACCGTCCACATGGCGTAATACACGAGAGCGAGCACCACCACCACCTGTAGCGCGAGCCGCACGCCGGTCGGGTGCACGTAGTCCATCAGGATGTCTCGCACTCCGACCCATGCGTGCAGGAACAGGGAAAAGAAAAAGAGCAGTGTGGCAAAGCGCATCCATTGCTGGGCGAACAACGCCTTCCACGCCGCGTAATCGAGGGGCGGAGCAGCCGCGAGCACCACCACCAGCAGCACCGTATAGAGTGCCATGACCACAGCGGAGACCCGCTGCACTAGCCAATCCCGCAGCCCGTAATGGGCCCCTACCACCACTCGTTTCACCATAGGATCGCCCCCAGGATCAGGGTGAGTGCCAAGCTTGCCGCCAACACCGCCTTGGCGCTCGCACGGGCCGCAGCCAGCTCCACCCCATAGTGCAGATCGATGGCCAAATAACGGAGGCCAGCGAAGAAGTGATGCAAGAAAGCCCACACAAGCCCGATTACCCCTAGCTTGACCGGCCAGAAGTCGAGGGTGCGTCGCACCGCCTCGAACCCCTCCGCCGAGACGAGGCTCGTCTGCAAGAAAAACAGGAAGACGGGAATGAAAAGAAACAAAAGCGCGCCGCTCACCCGGTGCAGGATCGAGACGAGGCCCGGGACGGGGAGCTTGATGTGTAGCAGATCCAGGTACTTGGGGCGATTTTTAGGAGCCATGGAAGAGGGCGTCAAGGGCAGCGAAATGCGGAGCTCGAACCGGCCCGGTGTGGCCCAGGCCGGCGTGCAGGGTTCGACGACCGGCTCAGCCTCGTTGCTGCCATGGCCTGCTTAGCACCCTCATGGAAGGGAATCGATGGGGTTCGGGCAGCACTATTTTAATCGCTCTTGCGCGGCGCAGCAAAAAAGGCCCTCATGGCGTTAAGCCGTTGGTCTTAAGAAATCTTGTTCATGTAATGGAAAGACTTCGTGTTACACATCGTGCGTCGCCATTCCACGGGCTTGTCGCCAAAGGTGTAAGCCACCCGCTCGATGCGCAGCAGGGGCGCTCCCGGGGCAATTCCGAGCAAGGTGGCCACTTCCGGTTCCGCTGCCACCGCTTTGATTTGCTCCACCACCTGCAGGATACGCACCCGGTAGGCCGACTCGAACATGCTGTAGAGCTTGCACTGGTACTGATTGATCTTGGCCGCGCTCAGACCCTTGAAGAGGGCGGCCGGCAGCCGGATCTCCTCCCAGCACACCGGCTCTCCCCCTACTTTCATGAGTCGGGTAATGACCACCAGGGTGGCTGCGACCGGGATCTCCAGAAGCCTCGCCGTGGACGCGTCGGCCTTCATTCGCCGGCAGTCGATGAGCTCTCCCTTGGGATAGACCCGCTCCCCCTCGTCGGGGCTGATGCGCAGAAAGTGGAACTGGCGCTTCTCTTCGGTATGGGAGGCGACGAAGGTACCTTTGCCCTGCTGGCGGATCAACAGGTTCTCGTCGGCCAGTTCGTTGATCGCCTTGCGTACCGTTCCCTGGCTGACGTTGAAGCGTGCGGCCAGCTCCGTTTCGCTGGGGATCGCCTCCCCCGGGCGCCATTCCCCGGAAATCAGGCTCTGGGTAATCAGGGTCTTGATCTGTTGGTACAGCGGCCGAAAGGTCGGCGCCGGGTTTCCGTCGCTCATGTTTTTCATTGTCCCACACTCATCCGCAGGACGTCCATTAAACGCTATCTTTTATCATATATAAGACATGAATTGACAGCAGGCAACGGGGCTTCTTAAAATTTTGAGCGCGTGTCGGTCGCGCCTTTACGCATCGAGCGACGCGCCCCTCGCCTTCCTTCCAATCATCTAGGCCCTGGAGCACATTCCATGAAAGCCCCCATTCGCGTTGCCGTCACCGGCGCTGCCGGCCAAATCGGCTATAGCCTCCTGTTTCGCATCGCCAGCGGCGACATGCTGGGCAAAGATCAACCCGTGATCCTGCAGCTTCTGGAAATCCCCCAGGCGGTGGGAGCGCTTAAGGGTGTGGTGATGGAGCTGGAGGACTGCGCCTTTCCTCTGCTCGCCGGCATCGTGGCCACGGACGATCCCCGCGTCGCATTCCGCGATGCCCAGATCGCCCTGCTGGTGGGCGCGCGGCCCCGGTCCAAAGGGATGGAGCGCAAGGATTTGCTGGAAGCCAACGCCCAGATTTTCACCACTCAGGGACGAGCACTGGATGAGGTAGCGAGCCGGGACGTGAAGGTGCTGGTGGTGGGCAACCCGGCCAACACCAACGCCTTGATCGCCATGAGGAGCGCCCCTGGGCTCAAGCCCGAGCAGTTCAGCGCCATGATGCGCCTCGACCACAACCGGGCCCTGTCCCAGGTGGCCGCCAAGATCGGCAAGCCGGTCGCATCGATCCGCAAGATGGTGGTCTGGGGCAACCATTCGGCCACCCAGTATCCCGACCTGTTCCATGCAGAGGCAGACGGCCAGAAGGTGTGGCCCATGATCAACGACCAGGCATGGCTGGAGAACGTCTTCATCCCCACCGTGCAGAAACGCGGCGCCGCCATCATCGAAGCGCGGGGTCTTTCCAGCGCGGCGAGCGCTGCCAACGCCGCCATCGATCACGTGCGCGACTGGGTGCTCGGTACGCGGGAGGGGGACTGGGTCACCATGGGCGTTCCCGCCGACGGCAGCTACGGCATCGCCGAGGACGTGGTATACGGCTACCCGGTCACCTGCAAAAACGGGAAGTACACCATCGTGCCGGGACTGCCAATCAGCGACTTTAGCCGCAACCGTATGCAGGCCACCCTTCAGGAGCTCAAGGAGGAGCGGGACGCGATCAAGCACCTGCTCGCCTGAGCGCCGCAAACCTCGCCCGTGCCCACCGCACTGCACCCGGACCAGGTCCTGTTTCAAGGCGAAAAGCCCTTGCCCTCGCTGCCCGCCTGCGAGCATTACGCGGGCAGCGAGCGCTTCATCCTCAAGGCCCTGGCCCTGCAGCAGCAGCTCGGCCCCTTGTTCGATGTGAGCTGCGACTGCGAGGACGGAGCCCCGGCAGGCCGGGAGCTGGAGCACGCCCGCATGGTGGCCGAGCTGCTGAACGCCTCCGCCAATCAGTTCGGCCGCTGTGGGGTACGCATTCACGGTCCCGCTCATCCCCACTGGCGTCGTGACCTGGAGGTGATCATCGACGGGGCAGGGCACCGCATCGCCTACGTGACCCTGCCCAAGGTCCAGTCAGCCGCACAGGCGCGAGAAATGATCGAGTATCTGGAGCGCCGAGCCAGGGAGCGGGGACTCGAGCGCCCCATCCCGGTGCACGTGCTGATCGAGACCCACGGGGCATTGCAGGAGGCCTTCGCCATCGCCGCCCTGCCGGCGGTCGAGGCGCTCGATTTCGGTCTGCTGGATTTCGTGAGCGGCCATCATGGCGCCATCCCCGCCAGCGCCATGCGCAGCCCCGGCCAGTTCGAGCACCATCTCATCCGCCGCGCCAAGGCCGAGGTGGTGGCCGCGGCGCTCGCCCATGGGCGTGTGCCCGCCCACAACGTGACCCTGGAGCTGGACAATGCCTACCGCGTGTATCAGGACGCCCGGCGTGCCCGCACCGAATATGGATTTCTGCGCATGTGGAGCATCCATCCGTCGCAGATACGGCCCATCATCGACGCGATGCGACCGGAGCACGGGGAGATCGAAACGGCGGCGGAGATCCTGCTCGCCGCGCAGCGCGCCGAGTGGGCGCCGATCCGTCACCGAGGCGAGCTGCACGACCGGGCGAGCTACCGGTATTACTGGTGCGTCTTGCGCCAGGCGCGGGCCACCGGCGCGCGTTTTCCGCCGGAGGTGGAAAGCTGGTTCGCCGCAGCATGAGCGCTTGCCCTGCCCCTGCCCCGCGCATGTCTTATATAAGATATAAGATATTTGACACGGCGGCGGTGCGACCCGATAATTTGGGCGCCGTCCCGCCGGTGAAGACGGCTCCGCTACGCACGGGTCGGCATTGATTTGGACCTTCTCGGAGAAACCGTTCAGCGTGACGCAGGAGAAATCCCGATGAGTGCTGGGATGCAAACGGAAGCAGGGACGAAACCCAAGAAGTCGGTGGCGCTGTCGGGGGTAGTGGCGGGCAATACGGCGCTGTGTACGGTGGGGC
>NZ_DAIRTR010000075.1:0-16036 GCF_036803785.1 Pelomicrobium sp.
TTCAGCCCATAACGCACAAACCCAGAATTTCGTCGAGACCTTTTGCAGAGATTCCTTAGACAAACTTGGCACATCACGCAACCCTGGTGGCAGGCCCTGAGCAACATCCGGCACGCCCGTCGCCCACGGGGCCTGCAAATGGGGGGTTCAAATGAGCAAATCTTGGGAGATCGGGAACATGGACGCTACCCTCGAGCCGTCGCCGCTCCCCGGCACCATCGCCGAAGCGGCATACCGCCTGCGCACGGGCACATTGACGGCGACAGACCTCGCCCGTGCCTGCCTGGAGGGCATCGCACGCCTGGAACACCGGCTCAAGGCCTTCATCACGGTCACGGAAGACGAGGCGCTGGAAGCAGCGGAAACCCTGGAGGCCGAACTTAAGCAAGGCAAGGATCGCGGTCCCCTGCACGGCATTCCCATCGTCCACAAAGATCTGTACGACACGGCTGGCGTGCTGACCACTATCGGCTCGGAGCTCTTCCGCCAGCGTGTTCCCCGAGAAGACGCTACAGTGGTGCGTAAGCTCAAGGTGGCCGGTACCGTGATGCTGGGCAAGACCAATCTGAGCGAGTTTGCCGCCGGCACTTCAGGGACGAACAGAGCCTTCGGCGACACGGCCAATCCCTGGGACCTCGCCCGCTCAGCCGGCGGTTCTTCCAGCGGTACGGCGGCGGCAGTCGCGGCCGGTCTGTGCCTGGGGGGCACGGGATCGGACACCGGCGGCTCGATCCGCATTCCCGCGAGCTGGTCAGGCATCGTGGGCCTGCGGCCCACCTTTGGGCTGGTGAGCTTGCACGGCTGCCATCCCCGCGCCTACAGCCTGGACTGCGGCGGCCCCCTGGCGCGCACGGTGGCCGACGTGGCGATCTTGCTTAACGCCATGGTGGGTTATGACCCGCGATACAGACACTCGATCCGCGCTCCCAAGGTGGATTACACCGCCCATCTGGGTAAAGGTGTGAAGGGACTGCGTTTGGGAATCGTCGAGGGCTATACCTTTCGCGACGTAGACCAGGAAGTGGGGGATGCGATACAGGCAGCAGCGGATCGTCTCGCGGAACTAGGCGCGCAGGTGAAGACCGTGGGGGTTCCCGTGCTGAACGATCCTGCGGGGCATTCGTCCTTGCTGGACGTGCTGCTCTACGAATTCAACCAGATCCTCGGCGCGCAGTACCGAGCGATTGAAAACAAGGAAGAGATGTTCGAGCCTATCGTGCGTGCGAACATCCTCAGGGGCGAGGCGATCTCCCGGGAAACCTATGAAAAGCTTCTCGCCGAGCGACCCAAACGGATGGCAGCAATGAAGGTGGTCTTCAGAGAAGTGGATGCCTTGCTCACCCCCACGACACCGACGGTGGCACCGCCCCTCGACGCGGACCCCGAGGTATTCGATCGCGCGCGCCGGTTCAACCTACCCGTCAGCTTTCTGGGGCTACCCGCTTTGTCCGTGCCCTGCGGTTTCAGTGCCGCGGGGCTGCCCATCGGGTTGCAGCTCGTCGCCGACACGCTCCAGGAGGCTTTGCTGTTGCGAATCGCCGCGGCGTATGAAGAGGCTACCCGATTCTATCGGAGACGGCCGTCAGTGCACATCGCTCGCGAGCCGGAGGCTTACACCTGACAGTCGCCGAGGGTCATTGAAATGGAGCCATGCCCGAACGTTCCTGGCGATGCCACACCGCTTCTCGCCTTCGCGCCAAGCGGGGTCCCTCACGAAGCAAGTAGTCGAACCAACACGAATCCGCCCACGAGTATGGCGTTGATCGCCCAGGCGACGGTGAGCCAGCGGGCCATGATGCCGTAGAGGTCGTCTTCGCCGCGACGCGCGGCACAGCGCCATACCGATACCAGGATCCATGCGGTATAAACAAAGAGGGCAGCAATTGCACCCGCGAGGCTTCTCTCGCCGATTCGTCCGGTGGCGGCTGCCCAAGCCACCAACGCGATGGCCAGGGTGCTAGGAATCACCCCGTAGAGCCAGAAGACCCGGGCAAGGCTGCCTTCCCCCTTCCAATAGCGAATAAGGAAAAACCTGCCCATTCCGCCGCCGTTCACTGCACCAGTGGTGTTTCCGTAGCCCGCAAATCAATACCGACGATGTCCGCCTGCCCGGCCAGCAGTTGCACATACTGAGCAAGCGCCCGCCGGAACACGCTTTCGCGCAGGTAGTCGGCGATCAGCGGATAGGCCTCATCGAACGTGAGCGGCCGGCCGGACTCGCACGCTTCCAAGAGAATGATGTGGTAGCCGTAACGCGTCTCCACGGGCCGATGGCTCAACTCCCCCGGCTGCATCCCCGCTAGGGCGCGTTCGAACTCAGGCACGGTTTCACCGCGACGGACGCGACCCATGCGCCCCCCCTGGGTGCGGGAGGGGCAGGCGGAAAAGCGCTGCGCCAACTCGGGAAAGCGGCGCGGCTCAGCCTGCAACTCGGCCAACAGCTGACGCGCCCGCGCCTCGGCCATGTCCCGCGCGTGGGGGGCATCGGGCGGTGCTGGGATCAGGATATGGGACACCGTGTATACGTCTGGTGTGCGCAACTGAGCGCGGTTGTTCTCGTAATAGCGAAGGCAGCTATCACGATCCGGCTCAGGCACTCGGACTTCCCGCTCGATTAGCTGCCGTATCAGGGCTTCCGCCTCGTCCTCGCCCGGCTCGGGGACCGGCGCTAGGCCCAAGCGCGCTGCCCGGTCCAGAAGCAGCTCGCGGATCGCGAGAGCGCGGGCGGCGGACTCCCGCGCTTCCTCGACCGAAGCCGCTGGATGGTACTGCATCTCCCGGTAGACCGCGTCCTCGCTGATCCTCCTGCCGTTGACTACGATGTCCATGGCTGCTTCCTCAACGGCTGCGCACGATCTGATAGGGGCGCAGCAGATACTGCCAGGGCCAGCTCCAAATGTGTACCAGCCGGCTGAACGGAAAGGCAGCGAACATGATCAGGCCGAGAAACACGTGGAGCCTATAAGGCCATGGCACGCCGACCATGTACTGCCAAGCATCGCTGCGGAATGTGACGATGTGCTGTGCCCATTCAGCCAATTGGATGACGAGGGCGCCGTCGAGATGGTGGACAGAAACGGTGATGGTGTACAAGCCCGTAAGCAGCTGCAAGGCGAGCAGCAGGATGATGAAGGTGTCCATGGGGGCGCTGTTGATGCGCACGGCAGTCACGAACAGCCGTCGCCAAAGGATGATCAGGATGCCGACAAGGCAAACTAGGCCGAAGATGCCGCCGGCGATCATGGCCAGGAGCTGCTTGGCAGGAGGGCTGATGCCGATAGCGTCTAAGACCGCTTTCGGAGTAAGCAGCCCGATCAGATGCCCGAAGAACAGTGCCAGGATGCCGGCGTGAAACAGGATATTGCCCACCCGGTAGACGCGGGTGTTATGCAGGATCTGGCTCGACATGGTGCGCCAGGTGTATTGGCCGCGCTCGTAGCGCAGGATGCTACCCAGGATGAAGACAGTGCCGGACAAATAAGGACCAACACCAAACACGAGTTGAGTCGTGTAATCCATAGCCGTTGTCTCCCTCGCCTACTCCTTGCTTCCGGATACCGGAGTGCCATGCGCTTCGCTCAGATTCCAGCGGACCGGCTGGGCACCGCCTGCGTATGGTGTGCCGCGGGAGTGCCCCGGCGCTCTCTCTGCCTGGAGAAAGGTCACGGCCTCCTCCATCCAGATCTCGTCGAGGCGGGTAATGCTCTCATCCGGACCCTCCTCAGCGGCTTGCCGGCGCAGCCGCTCTGCCTCCTCCGCCGGTCCGGCGATCGCCTCCAGGGCATCGAAGAGAGCCGCGTAGGGGCTGCCGCGGGCGTGCAGCCGGGCACCCATCAGGGTGAGCACCGGCATGCACTCTGCGAGCAGCGCACGCGCCTCGGCAAGCGGCAGCTGCGCGGCGAATTCCAGCACCAGGGGGAGGTAGTCCGGCAGTTCGCGCGCCGCAAGGGTGAAGCCGGCGTCCTCGTACTGCCGCAGTAGATGGACCATGGCCGGACCGCGTTCGCGCGAATCGCCGTGGGTGTGCTCGAAAAGGTGTAGGGAGAGCTTGCAGCCGCGGTCGAACAGCCCCACGTAGGTTTCCTGCAGCTCCAGGAGGCTCTGCCCGCGCATCCAATCGATTAGCGCCAGCACTGGCGTCTGCTGGGCGGGCGTGAGCAACGCTTCGCTCCGAAGCGCATCGCCCAGCTCATCGAGTGCCCGGTACACGGCAGCACTGGGATAGCCGAGCAGGATCGAGAGCACCTTGAACGTCTGCATGGGCTCACCTCCCGGTTGAGCGCCTGGGCTCCACCCGAATGGGAAAATACTTGCGCTTGGTCGTAGGCTTTCCGCCAAACACGTCCGCATCCCGCGTCTCGCCCCCGCAGCCGGCTCCGAAGGAGAAGCCACAACCGCCACGCTCGCTGATGGCATCATAGATGTCCTTCGAGTACTCCCGCTTGCCAGTCGGGATCACGAAGCGATCTTCGAAGTCGGCGATAGCCAGGTAGCGGTACATCTCGTTGACTTGCGCCTCGGTGAGGCCCACGCGCTCCAGGACCTCGGTGTTGACGCGGCCTTCCACGTGTTTGTCACGCATGTAGACGCGCATCGCCAGCATACGTTCCAGTGCTTGTACGATCGGCTTCTCGTCGCCGGCGGTAAGCATGTTGGCGAGATAGCGCATCGGGATGCGCAACGACTCAATATCGGGAAAGATGCCATTGCGGCCGATTTTCCCTGCTTCGGCAGCAGCCTGGATGGGCGATAGCGGCGGGATGTACCAGACCATGGGCAAGGTGCGGTACTCCGGATGGAGGGGGAAGGCAAGCCTCCACTCCACCGCCATCTTGTAGACCGGCGAGCGCTGCGCCGCCTCCAGCCAGTTGTCTGGAATACCCTGGCGGCGCGCTTCAGCGATCACTCCGGGATCGTACGGATTGAGGAAGATGTCGAGCTGCGCTTGATAGAGTCCACGCTCATCGGGCACGCTGGCGGCCGTCTCGATCCGGTCGGCATCATATAGGATCACACTGAGATAGCGGATGCGCCCGACGCAAGTCTCGGAACACACCGTGGGCAGACCGACCTCGATGCGCGGGTAGCAGAAGATGCACTTCTCGGACTTGCCGGATTTCCAGTTGTAGTAGATCTTCTTGTACGGGCACCCGGAGACGCACATGCGCCAGCCGCGGCAGCGCTCCTGGTCGATCAAGACGACGCCGTCTTCCTCCCGCTTGTAGATCGCCCCGCTCGGGCAGGCGGCGAGGCAAGAGGGATTGAGACAATGCTCGCACAACCGGGGTAGGTACATCATGAAGGTGTTCTCGAACTGGCCGTAGATCTCCTTCTGCACCCCTTCGAAGTTGTAGTCCTTGGAGCGGTGCTCGAACTCGGTGCCGAGAATCTCCTCCCAGTTAGGACCCCACTCGACTTTGTTCATCAATTGCCCGGAGATCAAGGAATAGGGCCGCGCCTGAGGCATGTTGTCCGATTCGGGAGCCTCCTGCAGGGTGGCGTAGTCGTAGTCCCAGGGCTCGTAGTAGTCCTGGATCGAGGGCATGTCTGGGTTGGAGAACAGGTTGCCGATCACCCGCCACTTGCCGCCGATGCGTGGCCGGATGCGGCCGTCTTCGCTTCGCAGCCAGCCGCCGCGCCAACGCTTCTGATTCTCCCAATCCTTTGGATAGCCGATGCCCGGCTTGGTCTCCACGTTGTTGTACCAGGCGTACTCCATGCCTTCCCGGCTGGTCCACACGTTCTTGCAGGTAATCGAACAGGTATGGCAGCCGATACACTTGTCCAAGTTGAGGACCTTACCGATTTGCGCCCGGATTCGCATTTACTTGCCCTCCCCGACTTGCTTCACGAGGATGTGCGGCGAAGCGCCGCCCAGCCAGTCGACCTTGTTCATGCGCCGCAAGATGACGAATTCGTCCCGGTTGGAACCCACCGTGCCATAGTAATTGAAGCCATAGCTCAATTGGGCGTAGCCGCCGATCATATGGGTCGGCTTCAGGACAGTGCGGGTGACCGAGTTGTGGATGCCGCCGCGGCGGCCGGTCATCTCCGAGCCAGGCGTATGCACCAACTTCTCCTGGGCGTGGTACATCATGGCCATGCCCTCGGGAATACGCTGGGAGACCACCGCGCGGGCGGTAATGGCCCCGTTTACGTTGTACGCCTCGATCCAGTCGTTGTCCCGGATCCCGGCCCTCTTCGCGTCCGCCTCCGAGATCCAGATGATCGGCCCACCGCGGGACAGGGTGAGCATGAGCAGGTTATCGGTATAGGTCGAGTGAATACCCCATTTCTGATGCGGTGTAATGAAGTTGAGCACAATCTCCGGGTTACCGTTGGGATGGCGGCCTTTGATCGGTGTAACGGTTTTAGTGTCAACCGGCGGGCGATAGGCGCACAGGGCCTCGCCGAAGGCACGCATCCAGGGATGGTCTTGGTAGAACTGTTGGCGCCCGCTCAAGGTGCGCCATGGGATTAACTCGTGGACGTTGGTATAGTTCGAGGTATAGGAGACGTGTTCGGACTCGAGTCCGCTCCAGATCGGCGAGGAAATAATCTTCCGAGGCTGGGCGAGGAGGTCTCGGAAGCGAATTTTCTCCTCCTGCTTGGGCCGGGCGAGATGGGTATGATCGCGCCCAGTCACTGCGGACAGAGCAGCCCAGGCCTTGAGTGCGACTTCGCCGTTAGTCTCAGGAGCGAGCATGAGGACGGTCTCACAAGCGGCAATGGGATTGTCAAGACGCGGTCGCCCTGCGCTTACCGATCCGTCCTGGTCCACTGTCCGGTTGAGGGCGGCGAGTTTCTTCACTTCCTCTTTAGTGTCCCAGGTGATGCCCTTGCCGCCATTACCGAGGATCTCGAGCAGCGGCCCGAGTGAAGTGAACTTGTGATAGGTGTTGGGGTAGTCCCGCTCCACCACCGCCAGGGCTGGCATGGTCTTGCCAGGTATGGGCTCGCACTCGCCTTTCTTCCAATCCTTTACCTCGAACGGTTGCGCCAGCTCGGCGGGTGAGTCGTGCAACAGGGGCACGGCCACTAGATCCCTCTCCACTCCCAAATGACCGATCGCCACTTGCGAGAACTTACGGGCGATGGCCTGGTAGATTTCCCAGTCGCTCCTCGATTCCCAGACCGGGTCCACCGCCTTGGACAAGGGATGGATGAAGGGATGCATATCGGAAGTGTTGAGGTCGTCCTTCTCGTACCAAGTGGCGGTGGGCAATACGATGTCGGAGTAAAGGCAGGTGGTGGACATGCGAAAGTCCAGAGTCACGAGCAGGTCGAGCTTGCCCTCAACCGGCTTATCGCGCCAGAGCACTTCTTCGGGTTTCTGCTCGCCTTCACCCTTGCCCAGGTCCAGCCCCAGGATCCCGTGCTGGCTCTGTGCCCCTAGAAGATACTTGAGGAAGTACTCGTGACCCTTACCGGAGGCGCCCAGCAGGTTCGAGCGCCAGATGAAGAGGTTGCGCGGGTAATTGTTGGGGCCGTCTGGATCCTCACTAGCGAAGCTGAGGCTGCCATCCTTCAAGCTCTGCACCACGTAATCCCTTGGGTTTAAGCCCTTGGCTTCGGCTTCTCGTACCACAGCGAGGGGGTTACGCGAGAACTGGGGGGCACTAGGCAGCCAGCCCATACGTTCGGCGCGAACGTTGAAATCGATCAAGCTGCCGCTAAATCGACTCGGATCGGCCAGCGGTGAAAGAATTTCTTGCACCTTGAGCTTTTCGTAGCGCCATTGGTTGGAATGCTGGTAGAAGAACGAGGTGGAGTTCATCTGCCGCGGCGGCCGGTACCAGTCCAGGGCGAAGGCAACGGGCAGCCAGCCGGTCTGAGGACGCAACTTCTCCTGCCCTACGTAGTGAGCCCAGCCGCCGCCGCTCTGGCCGCAACAACCGCACAACAGCAGCAGGTTGATGATGCCTCGGTAGCTCATGTCCATGTGGTACCAGTGGTTCAGCCCGGCGCCGAGGATCACCATGGACCTGCCACGGGTTTTGTGGGCATTGTCGGCAAACTGGCGGGCGACGACGATCACCCGGTCGCGGGGCACCCCGGTGATGCGTTCCTGCCAGGCGGGTGTATAGGGGACGTCCTCGTCGTAGCTCCTGGCCACGTTGTCCCCACCCAACCCCCGGTCGATCCCGTAGTTGGCGCACAGCAGATCGAACACAGTTGCAACCCACGCCTGCTCGCCACCGGCGAGCTGAACCCGCCGTGCGGGAACCTGGCGCTCCAGGATTTCATCATGGTCGGTATGCGCCCAGTGCTGGCTCGACCGTCGGCCACCGCCGAAATAAGGAAACGCAACGGGGAGCGTTTGGTCGCGCCCTTGGAGCAGACTCAGGCACGGCTTGATCTCCCGGCCGTCGCGGGCATCCCTGGATTCTAGATTCCATTTACCTTTGGGATCCTCGCCCCAGCGGAAACCGATGCTGCCGTGGGGTACCACCAGCTCGCCGCTCTCCTCGTCAAAGCAAATGGTCTTCCACTCGGGATTGTGCGTCTGACCTAGGGCATCGGCGAAGTCGCTCGCACGCAAGGTGCGGCCGGGTACCCAATGACCGTCGTGCCGCTCCAGCCGCACCAGCATCGGCAGATCCGTGTAGCGACGCACATAGTCGTCGAAATATTCGCTTTTGTCCTCGAGATGCCACTCCTTAATGATCACGTGGCCCATGGCGAGGGCAAGCGCCGCATCCGTGCCCTGCTTGGGGTTGAGCCAGAGGTCGCCGAACTTGCTGGCCTCCGAATAGTCCGGGGAGATCACTACGGTTTTGGTGCCCCGGTAGCGCACCTCGGTCATGAAGTGAGCGTCAGGCGAGCGGGTCTGAGGAACGTTGGAGCCCCACATGATGATGAAACTGGAGTTGTACCAGTCGGCCGATTCCGGCACGTCGGTCTGCTCACCCCAAGTCTGTGGGCTGGAAGGCGGCAGATCGCAGTACCAATCGTAGAAGCTCAGACACACCCCGCCGATTAGGGAGAGATAGCGGGTGCCAGCAGCGTAGGAGATCATGGACATGGCTGGAATGGGCGAGAAGCCGGCCACCCGGTCCGGGCCGTACTGCTTAATGGTGTACACATTGGCCGCGGCTATTATCTCAGTGGCCTCCTCCCAGTCGACCCGCACGAAACCGCCCATCCCGCGCCTGCTCTTGTATTCCTTGGCCTGCGTCGGATCTTCCACGATGGATTGCCAGGCAAGCACCGGGTCCGAGTGCCGGGCCTTAGCCTCGCGCCAGAGCTTGAGCAGCCGTCCGCGGATCATCGGATACTTCAAACGGTTGGCGCTGTACAGGTACCAGGAATAGCTGGCACCGCGGGGACAGCCGCGGGGCTCGTGATTGGGCAGATCTGCCCGGGTACGGGGATAGTCAGTCTGCTGAATCTCCCAGGTGACCAGGCCGTTTTTGACAAAGATCTTCCAACTACAGGCTCCAGTGCAGTTGACCCCATGGGTTGAGCGCACCACTTTGTCGCTTTGATGACGCTGCCGGTAGGCATCCTCCCAACGGCGGCTCTCATGGGTGAGCACGCCGTGCCCGCCGGAGAAAGGCTCCTTCTTGCGGCGGAAGTACAGGAGACGATCGAGAATCTCGCTCATACCTTTGCTCCTTTCTCTTCTCTTGAGTAGCCCACGCTGCGCTTTTCAGCAAGGTATCTCGGCGCCGCGCCGGGCGTAATACCACCACGTGAGCGCCACGCACGTGAGATAAAAGACGATGAACACCCATAGTGCCCCGCCCGGCTCACCGGTCAAGCTGATGGATGCCCCGTAGCTGCTGGGGATGAAGAAAGCGCCATAGGCACCGATGGCGGAAGTGAAGCCCAGCACTGCCGCCGCTTCTTTGCCTGCCTCGACGGCCGCCGCTTGCTTCGCCTCGGGACCGGCAGCGTTGCGCTGGTGCAGAGTCAGGAATATCAGCGGGACCATGCGGAAGGTGGAGCCGTTGCCGATCCCGCTGACCAGGAAAAGCAGCATGAAGGTGGTGAAAAACCCCCAGAAGGAAGCCCCTTGGCCCTGCCCCAACAGGAGAATGGCCCCGAACGCCGCGAGCGCCATAACGACGAAAGCCCACAATGTTACGCGCGCTCCGCCGAATCTGTCCCCCAGCCAACCACCAAGCGGGCGGCTCAGGGCGCCTATCAGTGGCCCGAGAAAAACGTAGCGCGCCGGATTGATCTCGGAAAACTGGAGCTGCATCAACAGCGGGAAGCCGGCGGAGAAACCGATGAAGGAGCCGAAGGTCCCCAGATACAGCCAGCACATGATCCAGGTGTGCTTGCGCCGGAAGATCACCGCCTGCTCGCGCAGAGAAGCCCGGGCGCTGGCGATATCGTTCATGCCGAGCCAGGCCGCCAATGCGGCAACTCCGATCAAGGGCACCCAGACGAACCCGGCGTTCTGGAGCCAGATCGGCCGATTGCCATCGTCCCTGAGTAGCAGGGGCTCGCCGCCAAAGACGCCAGCGGTAATGACCACCGGCACCAGGAACTGGGCGGCGGACACACCGAGGTTGCCAAGACCAGCGTTGAGGCCGAGCGCTGTTCCTTTCTCCCGCTTGGGAAAGAAGAAGGAGATGTGGGCCATGCTGGAGGCAAAATTGCCACCGCCTAGGCCGCACAGCACCGCCAGCCCGGCCATGACCCAGAAGGGAGTCTCGGGGTTCTGCACGGCGACCCCCATTCCGAAGGCTGGCAGCAACAGGGAGGCAGTGGAAAGTGCTGTCCAGCGTCACCCACCGAAGAGGGGTACCATGAACGAGTAGAAAATGCGAAAGGTCGCGCCGGAAAGCCCAGGCAATGCCGCCAGCCAGAAGAGTTGGTCCCTGGTGTAGGGAAAGCCGACGGCTGGCAGATAGACCACCACCACGCTCCACAGCATCCAGACGGCGAAGGCAAGCAGCAGGCAGGCGATGGAAATCCACAGATTGCGCCGCGCGATGGTCTTGCCTTCCCGCATCCAGAAAACATCGTTTTCCGGATCCCAATCGATCAGAAGGCGGCCACGACGGCTCATCTACGGCTCTCACCCCAGGGCAGTGGACGGCACGACTGGCCGAGCTGGGGCTGCTCCCGACGCCGCCCGCGGCAACCCGTGATCCCAAGACGCGTGAAAAGCACCCATCGCGACAAGCGCAGGATCGGATTGCAGAGCAGCACCATCCGATACCCTGGTTTGCGATTCACTACAGCGAAACGCGCCACAAACTTGCGCCGCGGCACCGCCGATTCCCGGGCTTCACGCGCGCAAAGAAAGTACCCTCCCCCGCACGGTTAAGCGGGCAATCTCTGAATCGACAAGAGGCGCTTCCTTCCCTGGCGAGACAACCTTGCGCCTCCTTCGTCCGCCATTGGCCAAAACCAACAGCACTCAACGCTCGCTGCTACTCATTCTTCCGCAATGCCAGCATTTCCCGAAGGGTTCCCCGAGACCCGGCTGCGCACGCCGTGCGGGTCGCAGCTTCCTATCCATGCCGGGCGTGACGAGACGTTTTGGGCAGCCCCCAGACCGAGTTCCTCGCTATCAGATCACATAAAAAGGATGCCGTGCAATAGGCCGTCAGTTCGCGGGATTTCATGACTGCACCATTGTCCGCAGCAGTTCCCGCTCTTCCAGAATACGCTCTTGCGTTGGAGGAGGCAACCGGCATGCAGCCTACTCGACGAGAACGCCCCCGCTCGAGGCAGATTGTCCGAGTAGGTCCGTTATCCATTTAGAATGGCGCGCGAGATCGTCTAACCCGGCTCTCGGTGAGCTTCGGTAAGCCCTTCCTCTCGATCATGGTTCGCACCTCTTACTGCAGCGCCGCGTCCCTGTCACACGTTAAAACGGAAGTGGATCACGTCGCCTTCCTGGACCACGTAGTCCTTGCCTTCCAGGCGGAGCTTGCCCGCTTCCCTAGCCCCTTGCTCGCCACCGCAAGCGATGAAATCGGTGAAAGCGATCACCTCGGCGCGGATGAAGCCGCGCTCGAAGTCGCTGTGGATGACCCCCGCCGCCCGGGGTGCGGTGTCGCCTCGATGGATGGTCCATGCGCGCACTTCCTTCGGTCCAGCGGTGAAGAAGGTCTGCAGTCCGAGGAGTGCGTAGGCGCTGCGAATCAGGCGGTTTAAGCCCGGCTCCTCCAAGCCCAGATCGGCAAGAAAGAGCTTTTTGTCCTCCTCGGGCAGGTCGGCGATCTGGGCTTCGAGGGCCGCGCACACGGGCACCACGGGCGAGCCCTCTTTCGCCGCATAGACTTCCAGCCGCTGCAGCAGGGGGTTGTCGCCAAATCCGTGCTCGTCCACGTTGGCCACGTAGAGCACAGGCTTCAAGGTGAGCAGGCACAGGGGCTTGATCCGCTCTCGCTCTTCCGGAGTGAGATTCAGGGTACGGGCCGGCAAACCCCGGTCTAGATGGGCCTCGAGCCGCTCCAGCACCGCCACCTGGGCACGAGCCTCCTTGTCCCCCGCGTTGGCTGGCTTCTGGTAGCGAGCAAGCGCCTTGCCCACGGTGGCCAGGTCTGCCAGGGCGAGCTCCGTATGGATGGTTTCCACGTCGGCAACCGAGTCCACCCGTCCCATCACGTGGGTTACGTTTTCGTTTTCGAAACAGCGCACCACGTGGGCGATGGCGTCGGTCTCACGAATGTGGGCGAGGAACTGATTGCCGAGCCCCTCGCCCTTGGAGGCCCCCGCCACCAGCCCTGCAATGTCGACGAATTCCACGATGGCCGGCACCACCCTCTGGGGCTTGACGATGGCGGCAAGCTGGGCAAGCCGAGGGTCCGGTACCTCCACCACCCCCACGTTGGGGTCGATGGTGCAGAAAGGGTAGTTCTCCGCCGGGATGGACGCCCGGGTGAGGGCGTTGAACAGAGTGGACTTACCCACGTTGGGCAGTCCCACGATACCGCACTTGAGTCCCATCGATGAATCCAGCCATAGAGAAGCGAGGCAATGGGGGGCAGGAGAAACGAGCGGCAAAGGGCCGCCCGCCGGCACTTACGCCTCCCGCTTGGGCACTTTCGTATGGAGCTTTAGCATGGCCGCTTCCATCTGCCCGCGGGCGATCAGGGGCCACACGTCTAGGCCCCGCGCCATCGCCTCTTCAATGGCCATGCGCTCCTCGTGGAGCGGCGGGCTCAGCACGTAGGCCGCCACGTCGCTCCCCGGGCCCGGGTGCCCAATGCCGAGGCGTAGCCGCCAGAAATCCTGGGTCCCGAGCTGGGCGGCGATGTCCTTGAGCCCGTTGTGCCCTGCGACGCCGCCGCCGCGTTTGAGCTTGATCGTCCCCGGCGGAAAATCCAGCTCGTCATGGACCACCAGGATGTCTTCCGGGGCAATCCGGTAGAACCGGGCCAAGGCGCCCACCGCCCGGCCGCTCAGGTTCATGTAGGTCAACGGCTTGAGGAGCCACAGGTCCACATCTGTCTCGGTGACCCGGGCCACGGCGCCGTGGAATCGGGGCTCTTCCCGCCAGGCAGCGCGCGCGCGCTGCGCGATGCGCTCGACCCACCAGAAACCGGCGTTATGCCGGGTACCGGCGTATTGGGCGCCAGGGTTGCCAAGACCTACGACGAGCCGCATTGGGGTGCTCTCGATCGACGGCAACAAAAAGCCCGCCACGCCGCGTTACCGGTCCATGGCGGGCCCGGCGGCGGACGCGCCTCCGCCCACCATCAGGATTCTTTCTTTTCCTCTTTCTTCTCTGCGCCCACGAGCGGCACTTCCGCCGCCACTGGCGCTGCCGCCGCGGCTTCTTCCTCCACCGCACCCCGATGCACCAGGATGGTGGCTACCACCGGGTTGTCTCCCTTGTGGAGTGCCACCGCCTCCACGCCCTCGGGCAGCTTGACGTCCGCCAGATGGAGAGAATGTCCCACGGTCAGATGGCCCACGTCCACTTCGATGTACTCGGGCAGGTCCTTGGGCAGGCAGACCACGTCCACTTCCGTCATGACGTGGCTGACGATGCCGCCCGAGAGCTTGACGCCGGGGGCAATGTCGGCGTTCACGAAGTGCAGCGGCACCTTGACATGGATCTTCTGGTCCTGGGCCACCCGCTGGAAGTCCACGTGCAGCACCTGCTTCTTGAAGGGGTGCATCTGCACATCCCGCAACAGCACCTGTTCCTTCTTCCCCTCCAGATCCATGGTCAGAATGGAGGAATGGAATGCCTCGTGCTTGAGGTTATTCATCAGCGCCAGCTGATCCACCTGAATCGCGACGGCCGGCTCCCGGCCTCCGTAAAGAATGCCCGGCACCCAGCCGGCGCGGCGCAGGCGGCGGCTCGCACCCGTGCCCTGCTCCGTCCGCGCTTTCGCGCTCACTTCCATCTTCATTGCACTGCTCCCTTCAAAGGTTGCCCGCGACCAGGCAACGGTTGGTCAAGTGAATAGATACGGCCCCCCAGGGCCTGGCGGCCTTCTTGCTCTAGCGGTTCATTCCATGAACAGCGAGCTCACCGAGTCCTCGTTGCTGATGCGTAGCATAGTCTCGGCGAGAAGCCCCGCCACGGTGAGTTGGCGGATCTTGCTGCACTTCCGGGCGTCTTCCCGTAGCGGGATGGTGTCGGTCACCACCAGCTCGTCCAGCACCGACTGGCTGATCCGCTCCACCGCCCTGCCCGAGAGCACCGGGTGGGTACAATAGGCGAGCACCCGCTTCGCCCCATGATCTTTGAGCGCCTGGGCCGCCTCGCACAGGGTGTTGGCGGTATCCACCAGGTCGTCCATGATGACGCAGGTGCGCCCTTCCACTTCGCCGATGATATTCATCACCGTGGCCACGTTGGGCTTGGGCCGCCGCTTGTCGATGATGGCCAGATCCGATTCCAGGCGCTTCGCCACCGCTCGGGCCCGCACCACCCCGCCTACATCCGGCGACACCACCACCATGTCCTCGTAATCATGCTTCCACAAGTCACCGAGCAGGATGGGCGTGGCGTAGATGTTGTCCACCGGGATGTCGAAAAAGCCTTGAATCTGGTCCGAATGCAAATCCATGGTGAGCACCCGGTCCACGCCTGCGCTGGTCAGCATGTTGGCGATCATCTTGGCGGTGATGGGCACCCGAGCCGAGCGCGGGCGCCGATCCTGCCGCGCGTAGCCGAAGTAGGGGATCGCCGCCGTGATGCGGCCGGCGGAGGCGCGCTTGAGCGCATCCACCATGACCAGCACCTCCATCAGGTTGTCGTTGCTGGGCGGGCAGGTGGACTGGAGCACGAACACATCCTTGCCCCGCACATTCTCCAGAATCTCCACCATCACTTCGCCGTCGCTGAAGCGCCCCACGGTGGCCCTGCCCAGATGGATATTGAGGTGGCGCACCACGTCTTCGGCAAGCTTGGGATTGGCGTTGCCGGTAAACACCATCATGTCGGCGTAGGGCATAACCAGATCTCGGAATTTCAACGCTTGAGGACCGATCGCGGGTGGATAGACAGCAGCCTGCGGCGTCGGGGTGGAGAAGCCGAGCGCAGCGGTGTGGCTGGGGAGGTAGGATTCGAACCTACGAATGCCGGAATCAAAATCCGGTGCCTTACCACTTGGCGACTCCCCAGCGAAGACGGTCGGGGACCGAGCCGTGCCGGCCTGGCCAGCGCCGCATCGGGCACCGACGGTTTTCAGTCAGCGAAGTCGTGAAGCGGGTGCCGATCCAGGCCCCGGGCCACGAAGCCTTGCAGATCCCGGGGCCGCAAGTCCAACACGCGCCGCGCCTCGTCTTCCCGGTCGAATGCAGCGAACACGCATGCCCCCGACCCAGTAAGCCGCGCCTGGGCATGGCGCTCCAGCCAGCGCATGCAGGCATCGACCTGGGGAAACCGGCGCCGCACCACGGGTTCCAGATCGTTGCGCCCCCGCTCCACCGAAAAGGCGCTCATTTTGATGGGATTCGTGTCGCGTGTCAAATCGCTGCTCGCGAAAATTTCCGCCGTAGAGACAGCCACCTGCGGCACTAGCACCAGGTACCAGGCGGGCGGAAGGGGGATTTCCGTCAAACGCTCCCCCACCCCTTCCCCGAAGGCGCTGCGGCCGAAGACGAACGC
>NZ_DAIRTR010000076.1:0-14829 GCF_036803785.1 Pelomicrobium sp.
CCACCAGGGTGTCCCGCAGGTGGGATTCCAGGGAATCCTCCTGGGACAGGGCTGCCGCAATCCCCCCTTGGGCCCAACTGCTGGCCCCGTCGAGGAGGGTTTTCTTGGTGATGAGGCCGACCTGCCGATGCTCGGCGAGATGCAAAGCGGCCGTCAGGCCGGCCAGGCCGGTGCCGATGATGGCGACGTCGAAGCGCAACAAAACCGATTCCTTCGCACGCGTGGCGGAGTCACAGGCATTGAGCGGGAACCTTAACCCAATCCGGGCGCCTGATCCAGCCGACGCGAAATAACCCTGCCTCCAGGTGAACTAATCGCCTGTCTCCTTGTCTTTTGGAACAACGGAGTAGGGCGGCGTTCGTGAGGCCCGGTGGGTTATACTAATCGAGCCGCGCGAAAGGCGCGGTTTTTTTTGATAGCCCACCCTAGCTCAAGCCTCAGGAACTCCAGCCCATGGGTGATCGGGAGATCGACCAGGCGTTGGTCGAGCGGGCGCAGCGTGGCGACAAACACGCCTTCGACCTGCTGGTCAGCAAGTATCAGCGGAAGCTGGCCCGGCTCTTGTCCCGCTTCATCCGGGACCCCGCTGAAATCGAGGACGTGACCCAAGAGGCCTTCATCAAGGCCTATCGGGCCCTGCCTTCTTTCCGGGGCGACAGCGCTTTCTATACGTGGCTGTACCGGATCGGGATCAACACCGCCAAGAACTACCTGGTGGCGATGGGGCGGCGAGCTCCCACCACCACGGAATTCGAGGCCGAAGAGGCGGAGACGTTCGAAGACGCAGAGCAGCTGAGGGACGTCAACACGCCGGAAGCGGAACTCATGAGCAAGCAGATCGCTCAGACGGTGAACGACTCCATGGCGGCGCTGCCCGAGGAGCTGCGCACCGCCATCACGCTCCGGGAAATCGAAGGTTTGAGCTACGAAGAGATCGCGACCATCATGAATTGTCCTATCGGGACGGTGCGCTCGCGGATCTTCCGGGCACGCGAGGCGATCGCAGCCAACCTGCGACCGCTATTGGGTACCAGCAAGGACAAGAGGTGGTGAAGTGAAGCAGGAGATCTCCGCGTTGATGGATGGGGAACTCGAGGCCGACCAGGCTCGGGTAGTGATCAGGCGGCTGGGCAATGACCCAAGCCTTCAAAGTGAATGGGCAGTCTATCATCTCATCGGAGACGCGCTGCGGGAACAAGCGTTCGCCGCCTTCGACGTACGGGAGCGGGTGCGCCGGCGACTGACTGAGGAACCCACCGTGCTGGCGCCGCGGCGCTTCCTCGCGCGAAACGTGCGGCTCTATGCCCTGTCGGCGGCAGCTTCCGTCGCCGCGGTGGCGCTGGTGGGATGGGTGGTGCTCCAGGGGCCATCCGAGGGCGAGCGTCCCACCTTGGCCCGCCCTGCAGCGGTGATCGCCGGCGGCCCGTTGACCGCTCCCGCACTGCAGCCTGCTGCACCGCCCTTGAGCGGGCTAAACGACTATCTGCTGGTCCATCAGGGCCATTCCCCGAGCACCCAAATTCAGGGCTTGGCCACCTACGTCCGAGCGGTGTCCCATCCCGAGGCGGAAGCGCGTCCATGATCCGTTGGGCGCTGCTGGTTGCGCTGGCGCTGGGGACCTTTCCCGTGGCGGCGGCCGACGGCGGTGACGGCCTCGCCTGGCTGCAGCGCGTGGCGAGCGCCGCGCGTACGATCAACTATGCCGGCACCTTTGTCTACCAGCATGGCAACCGGGTGGAGTCCTCCCGCATCGTCCATCTGGTGGACGAAAGCGGTGAGCACGAAAAGCTGGAAACCCTGGATGGTCCGCCGCGGGAGATCGTTCGCCACAACGACGAGATCTATTGCTATTTCCCGGAAGGGAAACAGCTACGGATCGACAAGGGGCAACCCCGGAAGACTTTTCCCGCCCTGCTGCCGGAGCAGCTCTCGTCGCTCACCGAGAATTACCATGTGCGCCTGGGCGGGCGCGAGCGCATCGCGGGCTACGAGTGCCAGGTGATCCTTCTGGAGCCCAAGGACGGGCTGCGCTACGGACACAAGCTCTGGGCCGACGCCGGCTCGGGCCTACTGCTTAAGGCGATCATGTTCGACGACCAGGGCCAGGTAGTGGAGCAGTTCGCCTTTACCCAAGTGGAGATCGGCCGTCCCATCGACCCAGCCCTGCTCAAGCCCAAGTACGAGGCCCGCACCCCGCTGCGCCAAGAGGCCATCGCCTCCGGGCTGGGCACCGATAGACCTTCGGGCTGGATCATCCGGGATCCCCCGCCGGGCTTCAAGAAAGTTCTAGAAGCCAGACGTCTGCTGGGTGCCAAGCCTCGCCCGGTGATCCACATCATGCTCTCCGACGGGCTGGTGGCGGTGTCTGTATTCGTCGAGGCGGTAGGTAGCAATCCGCCGAAGAGCCAGCGGCATTCCAATCAAGGGGCCATCAACATCGTCTCCCGCGTGGTGAACAACCATCTGGTCACGGTGGTGGGTGAGGCACCCGCCGTCACGGTGATGAAGATCGCCGATTCCATCACCTATCAGGACCGATAGAGATGCTGGAGTCTCGGGCACGGATCATCGAGCGCCGTGGTGAAGCCGCGCTCGTCGAAGTCTTAGAACAGGCGGGTTGCGGCGCCTGTGTACCGGGCAAAGCCTGCGGCACGACACTCCTTGTCCGATGGCTGCCGCACCGCTCCCAGCGGTTTGAGGTCGCCAATCCGATCCAAGCCGGGCCGGGAGACGAGGTGATCGTGGCGCTAGAGGAAGACCAGCTCCTGCGCAGCGCGATCGCGGTATTTGCCCGAGCGCTGGGGCTGCTCCTCACCGGAGCGGTGAGCGGCGCCCTGGTCGGGGGAGGGGACGCCATAGCCGCCGCCGGGGCCGCGGCCGGCCTGGCGGGAGCTTATCTTGCGCTGCGTCGCTCGGGGCGGGGCCCAGCCCACGCCAACCAAGCGCCGCGCATCGTGCGCGCCGCACGCGCGCCAGGCCCTTGAGGATTGCCATTTAAACAGAGTCAACTTTCCCGGAGGTAACGCCATCCATGTTTAACCGCTTGATGTTTCTTTTTTCGGCTCTGCTCCTCGCTTTTCCTGTGGCAGCGAAGGAGCTCCCTGACTTTACCGGGATCGTGGAGCAAAATGCCGCGGCGGTGGTCAACGTGAGCACCACCCAGACGGTCAAAAGCAACGCCCCCCAGTTTCCCAACATTCCGGAAGACGACCCTTTCTACGAGTTCTTTCGCCGCTTCGCGCCCAACTTTCCGTACCTGCCGCGGGAATTTCAGTCGCGCTCCCTGGGCTCCGGCTTTGTCATCAGTCCGGACGGCTACATCCTCACCAACGCCCACGTGGTGGACAGCGCCGACGAAATCATCGTGAAGCTGGTGGACAAGCGGGAGTTCAAAGCCAAAGTGATCGGCGCCGACAAGCGCACCGACGTGGCGCTGATCAAGATCGACGCCCAGGGGCTGCCCACAGTCCGTTTCGGGGATCCGAACAAGCTTAAGGTGGGGGAGTGGGTGGTGGCCATCGGTTCTCCCTTCGGATTCGAGCACTCCGTGACCGCGGGCATCGTGAGCGCCAAGGGACGTTCTTTGCCCCAGGAGAACTTCGTGCCCTTCATTCAGACCGACGTGGCCATTAACCCGGGCAACTCGGGTGGGCCGTTGTTCAACATGCAGGGGGAGGTGGTGGGCATTAACTCCCAGATCTACAGCCGCACCGGCGGCTTCATGGGACTGTCCTTCGCCATCCCGATCGACGTGGCCATGGACGTCGCCGACCAGCTCCGAGCCCACGGCAAGGTACGGCGAGGAAAGCTCGGCGTGGTGATTCAGGAGGTCACCCGGGACCTGGCGGAATCCTTCGGCTTGCCCAAACCCGCGGGAGCGCTGATCGCCTCGGTGGAAAAGGGTAGCCCCGCGGAGAAGGCCGGCCTGGAGGTGGGCGACATCATTGTCAAGTACGACGGCAAGGCGGTCGCTTCCTCGAGTGATCTGCCGCGCATGGTGGGATCCACCAAGCCGGGGACCAAGGTGACCGTGCAGGTGTGGCGCAAGGGGGCAACGAAAGATATCCAGGTTACCGTGGGCGAGCTCCCTGAGGAACAGGTGGCGCGGGCCTCTGGGCGACAAGGGGAGCGGGGAAGCGCTGCTGACCGTCTGGGTCTGGTCCTCTCCGACCTGCCGGCGGACAAGAAAAAGGAGCTGGGACTCGAGGGCGGCGTACTGGTGGAGGACGTAAAACCAGGCCCCGCCGCCCGAGCGGGCATTCGCCCGGGGGACGTGATCCTCGGGATCAACAACGAAGACATCAAAAGTGTGGAGCAATTCCGCAAGATCGTCACCGGACTGGAAAAAGGCCGCCATGTGGCGCTGCTCGTTCGCCGCGGGGAGAGCACCACTTTCCTGACGGCCAGGATCGATGGCTGAGCCGATTCCCCTCACCCTCTATAGCCGCGCCTACTGCCATCTGTGCGAGGACATGGAGCGGGCCCTGGCGGCCCTCGCCCCAGTCCTCGGATTTCGGGTGGAAGTGGTAGACGTGGACGCCGATCCCGGCCTCGAGCACCGCTACGGCGAGCGAGTGCCGGTGCTGGCAGCGGGAGAGCGGGAGTTGTGCGCCCATCGCCTTGACCTTCAGGCGCTTGATGCATACCTTGCCGAAATTCGCTAAAATTCACGCTTTCCAATGACTTGGGCACTTGCGCGGTGCCCTTTTTTTAAGCTCGCGACCCGCGCCAGGCGCGGGATTCTAGGCGGGCAGGCCGGGTTTGTTCCGGAAACGGATGCAGCATATTCGCAACTTCTCCATCATTGCCCACATCGACCACGGCAAGTCCACGCTCGCCGATCGCCTGATCCAACTCTGCGGGGGACTTTCGGATCGGGAAATGGAGGATCAGGTGCTGGATTCCATGGAGCTCGAGCGGGAGCGGGGAATCACCATCAAGGCCCAGACGGCGGCGCTCGAGTACGCCGCGCGGGATGGCCGGCGTTACTTGCTCAACCTGATCGACACGCCAGGCCACGTGGACTTTTCCTACGAGGTGTCCCGCTCGCTTGCGGCGTGCGAAGGGGCGCTCCTGGTGGTGGACGCCTCTCAGGGCGTGGAGGCCCAAACCGTCGCCAACTGCTACACCGCCATCGAGCAAGGCATCGAAGTGGTACCCGTGCTCAACAAAATCGACCTGCCTTCAGCGGAGCCGGATCGGGTAATCACAGAGATCGAGGACATCATCGGCATCCCGGCGCGTGACGCCCTGCGCTGCTCGGCCAAGAGCGGAGAAGGGGTGCCCGAAGTGCTAGAGGCGATCATTCGACGCATCCCCCCGCCCGCCGGGGACCCGCAGGCGCCCCTCAAGGCCCTGATCATCGATTCCTGGTTCGACAACTACGTGGGCGTGGTCATGTTGGTGCGGGTGGTGGATGGAATCCTGCGTCCCAAAGATCGGATTCGTCTCATGTCTACCGGGGCCGAGTACTGGTGCGAGCAGGTGGGCGTGTTCACCCCCAAGTCCAGGGCCAAGGACTGCCTGGGCGCAGGGGAGGTGGGGTTTGTCACTGCGGGAATCAAGGAGCTCACTGCGGCGCGGGTTGGTGACACCGTGACCCATGCCAACCGGCCTGCCGCCAGCCCGCTCCCCGGCTTCAAGGAGGTCAAACCCCAGGTATTCGCCGGGCTCTATCCCGTGGACGCAGGCGACTACGGCGCCTTGCGTGACGCCCTGGAAAAACTCAAGCTCAATGACGCCTCGCTGCACTTCGAGCCCGAAACTTCTCAGGCCTTGGGCTTCGGCTTCCGCTGCGGTTTCCTGGGCTTACTGCACATGGAAATCGTGCAAGAGCGGCTGGAGCGCGAATACGGGATGAATCTCATCACCACCGCCCCCACGGTGGTCTACCAGGTGCTACTGCGCGACGGCACAGCGCTGCACATCGAAAACCCGTCGCGGCTGCCGGAGCCCTCCAGGATCGAGGAAATCCGCGAGCCCATCATCACCGCTCATATCCTCCTGCCCCAGGACTACGTGGGCCCAGTCATTACCCTGTGCGAAGCGCGGCGCGGTGTGCAGCGGAACATGCAGTATCTGGGGCGGCAGGTGATGCTCACCTACGAGCTACCGCTCAACGAAGTAGTCATGGATTTCTTCGACCGCCTGAAATCAGTCTCCCGCGGCTACGCTTCCCTCGACTACGAATTCAAGGAATTCCGGGCATCGGACTTGGTGAAGCTCGACATCCTGATCAACGGGGAGCGGGTGGACGCCCTGTCGGCCATCGTGCACCGTTCCGGGGCCCAGGTGCGGGGGCGGGAGCTGGCAGCCAAGATGCGGGAGCTGATTCCCCGGCAGATGTTCGACGTTGCAGTCCAGGCGGCCATCGGCTCCCAGATCATTGCCCGGGAAACTGTCAAGGCGCTGCGCAAAAACGTGCTCGCCAAATGCTACGGCGGCGACGTGACGCGCAAGAAGAAGCTGCTCGAGAAGCAGAAAGCCGGCAAGAAACGCATGAAGCAAGTGGGCAGTGTGGAAATCCCCCAGGAGGCCTTCCTGGCGGTGCTGCGGGTCGAAGGCAAGTAAACCAGCCCGGGAGAGCAGATGAACTTTGCCCTAGTGTTGCTGCTCCTGCTCCTCGTCACGGGTGGGATCTGGCTGCTCGACCGACTGATGCTGGCCAAGCGCCGGGGCCCCCAGGACAAGGAACCCTGGTGGGTGGAATACCCGAAGAGTTTTTTCCCAGTGATCCTGCTGGTCTTCGTGCTGCGCTCCTTCTTGGTGGAGCCGTTCAAAATTCCCTCGGGATCGATGATTCCCACCCTGCTGGTGGGAGATTTCATCCTGGTGAACAAATACACCTACGGGATCCGGCTGCCGGTGGTCAACTGGAAGCTCATCGAGGTCGACTCTCCCCGGCGAGGCGAAGTCATGGTGTTCCGCTACCCGGAAAACCCCTCCCTTGACTACATCAAGCGCGTGGTGGGCCTGCCTGGCGATCGCATCGTGTACCGCAACAAGCGACTGGAGATCAACGGCCAGCCGGTCAAAATGGTGAAAAACGGCGAGTACAGTTACGTGGAAAGCGGGCTCAACCTGGTGCGGGCACTGCTTTTCACCGAGTACCTCGGCGGTCACCCCCATGCGGTGCTCATCAACCCGTCCGCTCCGGACCTGCAGCTCGCCGGAGTCCGCCAGTTTCCGTTCCGCGACAATTGCACCTACAATGAGGATGCCATGAGCTGTACGGTGCCGCCGGGCCACTATTTCGTCATGGGCGACAACCGGGACAGCAGCAGCGACAGCCGCTATTGGGGGTTCGTGCCCGACAGCCACGTGGTGGGGAAGGCGTTTCTGATCTGGTGGAACTTTGGCGATTTCAAGCGGATCGGCACCGTGATCCGCTGAGGTGCGGGGAAGATCGCGCGAGGAAGGCGTATGCACAGGCAGCAAGGCATCACTCTGGGAGGTTTTCTGGTGGTGGCGGTGATCCTGGCCTTCGGGGCGCTACTCGCTTTCAAGGTGATCCCCCACTATCTGGAATTCTGGGCCATCAAGAAGACCATGACCGCTACGGTTCGCGACCCCACCTTGCAGGAGGCTTCGGTAGCGGAAATCCGCAGCGCCTTCGACAAGCGCGCCGATATCGACAATATCACGGCGGTGAAGGGCCGGGACATTGCGGTGAGCAAAGAGGGCGGGGCCCTCGTGCTCAGTACCAGCTACCAGGTGAAGGTGCCGCTCTTCGCCAACGTGAGTCTGCTGATCGACTTCAGTTACTCGACCCGATGACCGCTGCTCCGCCCGCCGGCGCGCCCACGGGCCGCAGGAGGGACGTGGAAGCGCTGTGTGCCTTGCTCGGCTATGCCTTTACCGACCCGACCCTGCTGCGGCAGGCGCTCACCCACCGCAGCCACAGCTCGCCCCACAACGAACGACTGGAATTCTTGGGCGACAGCGTCCTTAACCTGGCGGTGGCACGGCTACTGTATGTCCGCTTCCCCCAGGCCCCTGAAGGGACGCTTTCCCGGCTGCGAGCCAACCTAGTCAACCAGCAAAGCCTGAGCGACCTGGCGATCCATCTGGGACTGGGAGAGCTGGTGCGGCTTGGGGAAGGAGAGGTGAAAAGTGGCGGGGCCCGGCGCCCTTCCATCCTGGCAGACGCCCTGGAGGCGATCTTTGGCGCCGTCTACCTCGACGGGGGCTTCGAGCCGGCAGAGCAGGTGATTCGGCGCCTCTTCGAGCCCTTCCTGGCGCGGCTGGACATGAAGACCCTGGGCAAGGACCCCAAGACCCAGCTGCAGGAGTTCCTCCAGGGTCGGCGACTCGCGCTGCCCCAGTACTCCGTGGTGGCGACCCACGGCCGCGCCCACGAACAGCACTTCGTTGTAGAGTGTCTGATCGATGAGCTGGGCATCCGCTGCCTAGGCGAAGGGCCAAGCCGCCGCAAGGCGGAGCAGGAAGCGGCGCGCCAGGCGCTCGCCCTGGCCGAAGGCAGCAAGTCCCAGGGACGCAAGGGCCCATGAGCGCAACCGCTGCGGGTTTCAGAAGTGGCTATGTCGCCATCGTCGGCCGTCCTAACGTGGGCAAGTCCACCTTGCTCAACCGCCTGGTGGGCACCAAGATCAGCATCGTCTCCCCCCGGCCCCAGACGACCCGTCACCGGGTGCGGGGCATCCTCACCACCGAGCACGCTCAGCTCGTTTTCGTGGACACCCCTGGCTTCCAGACCTTGCACGGAGGCGCCCTCAACCGGGCCCTCAACCGCAGCGTGATCCAAACCCTGGAGGACGTGGACGTCACCCTGATGGTGGTGGAGGCGTTGCGCTTCAACGCAGGCGACCGCCAGGTAGTGGGACTGCTCAAGCGGGACCGGCCTGCTATCCTGGCTATCAACAAGGTGGATCTGGTCAAGGACAAAGGGCTGCTGCTGCCCTTCATCCAGCAGGCCGCCGACACCTATCCCTTCGCCGAAATTGTGCCTGTCAGCGCCGAAAGGGGCGTGGGCCTCGAGGACCTGGTGGCGACGATAGGGCGGTACCTCCCGGAAGGGCCGCCTCTGTACGATCCGGAGGAAATGACCGACGCCAGTGAACGGTTTCTCGCCGCTGAGCTCCTGCGCGAGAAGCTGTTTCGCTTGCTGGGCGAGGAGTTGCCTTACGCCACTACGGTCGTGGTGGAAGAGTTCAAGGATGAAGAAGCCCTGAAGCGCATCCACGCGGTAATCTACGTGGAAAAAGATTCCCAAAAGGCCATCGTAATCGGGCGCAAGGGCGAAAAGCTCAAGGAGATCGCCAGCCAGGCGCGTCTCGACATGGAGCGGCTTTTCGGGACCAAGGTCTTCTTGGACGTGTGGGTCAAAGTACGCCGAGGATGGTCCGACGACGAGAGGATGCTAAAAAGCCTCGGCTTCGAGTCCTAGGATGAACGAGGCGCTGGCCCGCCGTCATGCAGGGGGGCAGCAGGCGGCGGCGTTCGTGCTGCATACCTACCCCTACCGGGAGACGAGCCTGATCGTGGAAGCGCTGACCCGCAGCCACGGGCGCCTGCCCATGGTGGCGCGGGGAGTCCGTCGGCCCAAATCCCAGCTGCGGGGCCAGCTGCTGCCCTTTCAGCCCCTGCTGCTTTCTTGGGCAGGCCGAGCAGAGTTGAAAACCCTAGTGCGGGCAGAATGGATAAGCGGCCAACCCTCTCTGGAAGGGCGGGCTCTCATGTGTGGCTTCTACCTGAACGAGCTGCTGATGCGACTCCTGCCCCGGGAGGACCCCCACGAAGCGCTCTTCGACCACTACCGGGATACGCTGCAAGCCCTCGCCCAGGAACCCAACATCGAGGCCATCCTACGCCGGTTCGAAACCCGATTGCTCAAGGAACTGGGCTATGCCATGGTGCTGGACCGCGACGCTCTCACGGGCGAGGCGATCGACCCCAGTGGGCGGTATACTTATTTGCCGGAGCGGGGTCCGGTCCCGCTTTCCGAAGACAAGGGAGAAGAGCCGGTGCTTTTCGGCAAGACGTTGCTCGACATGGCCCAAGACCGTTACGAGGACCCCCAGACCCAGCAGCAGAGCAAAGCCCTGATGCGCGCCCTCATCAACCGGCTGCTCGGTGGCCAGCCGCTGCACACGCGGCAGTTGCTCAAGGAGCTGCAGCAGCTATGATCGAACTCGGCGTCAACATCGACCACGTGGCCACCTTGAGGCAAGCCCGTGGCACCCGCTACCCGAGCCCAATCGAGGCCGCCCTGGTGGCCGAGACAGCTGGGGCGGACGCCATTACCCTGCACTTGCGGGAGGATCGGCGCCATATCCAGGACCGGGACGTGGAGCTGCTGCGCCAGGTGTTGCATACCCGCATGAACTTGGAAAGCGCCATCACGGCCGACATGTTGGCTTTTGCCCTTCGGGTAAGACCCCACGACGTGTGCTTCGTGCCCGAGCGGCGCCAGGAGCTCACCACCGAGGGTGGCCTGGATGTACTCGGCCGCTTCGCGGAGGTGCGGGAAGCCTGCGCCCGGCTGACGGGGGAGGGAATCCGGGTATCCTTGTTCGTCGATCCCGACCTGCGTCAGATCGATGCGGCGGCCCGGGCGGGGGCTCCGGTGATCGAGATCCATACCGGGCGCTATGCGGAGGCCCGCACGCCCGCGGAACGGGATGAAGAGTTGGAGCGGGTGGCCCGGGCGGTGGCCCACGGGCTCGGACTGGGCCTCAAAGTCAATGCGGGCCACGGACTCAACTACCACAACGTCCAGCCCATCGCCGCCATTCCCGGCGTTGCCGAACTCAACATCGGCCACGCCATCGTCGCCCGGGCGATCTTCGTCGGCCTGGCCGAGGCCGTGCGCAGCATGAAAGCCCTGATGCGTGAAGCGGTAGGGCGAGGGACAGGCTCCCGGTGATCTACGGCATTGGCACTGACCTGGTCGACACCCGACGTATCGAGCGGCTGTTAGAGCGTTACGGTGAGCGCTTCGCCCGACGCCTCCTCACCCCTCTCGAATGGCAACGCTTCCAGGGGAGTCGCCGGCCAGCGGCTTATCTGGCCCTGCGCTTCGCCGCCAAAGAGGCTTTTTCCAAAGCCATGGGCACTGGGTTCCGCACGCCGGTGCTCCTTTCCAGCATTTCCGTCGTCCAGGACCGTCTGGGCAAGCCCGGGTTGCTGTTCCATGGAGCTCTGGAGGCTTACGTGCGGGAACAGGGCATCGCCCGCTACCACCTGACGCTGAGCGACGAAGCACCTTTCGCCTGCGCCGTGGTCGTTTTGGAGCGCTGACGAGCCCGCGGAGGTCCTCCATGTCCCTTGGTCCCCTCATGCTGGATGTGCCGGGCCCGGTCCTCGGTCCCGAGGACGAGGCGCGGCTCACCCACCCGGGGGTCGGGGGGGTCATACTTTTCAGCCGCAACTATCAGGACCCCGCCCAGCTTTCTCGGCTGACCGCCACTATCCACGCACTGCGCACTCCCCCGCTCCTCATCGCCGTAGACCACGAGGGCGGGCGTGTTCAGCGCTTCCGCGAGGGATTCACCCGGCTCCCTCCCATGCGCAGTCTCGGCCGCCTGTGGGACCGCAACCCCCACCGGGCCCGGGTTCTCGCCGAGCAGACAGGCTACGTGCTGGCCGCGGAGCTGCGGGCATGTGGCGTGGATTTCAGCTTCACCCCTGTACTGGACCTGGACTACGGCGCGAGCACCGTCATCGGCGACCGGGCCTTTCATTCCCATCCGGATGCGGTGGCCGAGCTGGCCCAGGAACTCGTGCGAGGGCTGCGGCGCGCCGGCATGGCCGCCGTGGGCAAGCATTTTCCTGGGCATGGATTCGTGGCCGCCGACTCCCATACAGAGCTGCCGACCGACGAGCGGCCGTTTGCCGATCTGGCCCTGGCGGATCTGGTCCCCTTCCGCCGCTTGGTGCAGCACGGGCTTGCGGCCATCATGCCGGCTCACGTGGTCTACCCAGCGGTGGATAGCCGGCCCGCGGGGTATAGCGAGGTCTGGTTGCAGCGCATCCTGCGCCAGGAGCTGGGCTTCGAGGGCGCGGTCTTGAGCGACGACCTGTCCATGGCGGGGGCGGCCTGTGGAGGCGACCCGCTCGCCCGGGCGCGGGCAGCCCTCAACGCCGGCTGCGACATGGTGCTCGTATGCAACGACGCGGCGGCAGCCGAGGCCGTGCTGGAAGGATTGAGCGGGGAGCTGACGGCGGTGAGCTTGGCCCGGCTGGCGCGCATGCACGGCCGTCCGGGCTCCGCCCCATGGAAGCGGCTGCGGGAAAACCCGGATTACGTGGAAGCGGTTCGGGCAGTCTCCGCCCTCGCCGCGGAGGCAGCGAAACTCCCCTTGTTGCCCGACCCGACGAGCCCGCCCAACTGCAGCGATTCGCCATGAGTCACGCCCATGGGCACACAGACCCGCTCGCCCGCCTGGGCTGGGCGCTGGGGGTCACCTTGGCCTTCGCCGGCGTGGAAGCCGTGGGCGGCTGGTGGTCCGGATCCCTGGCGCTGCTCTCCGACGCCGGGCACATGCTCTCCGACGCCCTGGCCCTTGCTCTGGCGCTGCTCGCGGCCTGGGTGGCCCGACGCCCTCCCTCCCACCGCCATACCTACGGTCTCATGCGGGCTGAGGTGGTCGCCGCCCTGGCCAATGCGCTGCTCATGCTGGTGGTCGTGCTGGGCATCGCGGTGGAAGCGGTGGAGCGGCTTCAGGCCCCGCGTCCCGTGGCCGGGCTTGCCGTCATGGTGGTCGCGGCGGTCGGGCTCTTGGTGAACGTGGGAGTGCTGTTTATCCTCGGGCATTCCCACGGCGGGCTGAACCTGCGCGCGGCGGCGCTCCACGTGACGGGGGATCTGCTGGGCTCGGCAGCAGCACTTACTGCGGGGGCAGTGGTGCACTTCACCGGCTGGACGCCCATCGATCCCCTGCTTGCCGTCGTGGTCGCTTGCCTGATCCTTGCCTCCACGGTCCAGGTCGTGCGGGGGGCGCTCACCATCATCATGGAAGGGGTGCCCTCGGGTGTGGATCTGGAGGAGGTGGGGCGGGCCATGGCGGAAGTCCGGGGCGTGACTTCTGTTCACGACCTGCACGTCTGGACCGTGGGATCAGAGCAGGTGATCCTCTCGGCCCACGTCGTCCTGGAAGACCTCAAGGAATGGCCCCGGGTGCTTCCCGAGCTGCAGCGGATGTTGCGTACCCGCTTTCGCATAGAGCACGTCACCCTGCAGCCCGAGGTACCGGTGCGGCCGGAGGCCACCAACGCGATGCGCATCCCCATCGTCCCCGCTGGGGGACGGCACTCCTGAAATCGAGGGGTGGGGCGGATCAGCCCCGCTCCATGTACTCGCCCGAGTCGGTGCTGACCTTGATGCGCTCTCCCTCGGATACGAACTGGGGCACCATCACGGTCAGACCGGTCTCGGTTTTGGCCGGCTTGAACGTGGCCGTGGCCGTTGCAGTCTTGATGCCTGGCTCGGTTTCCGTGACGGTGAGTACCACCGTGGGAGGAAGTTGGACGCCGATCGGCCGATCGTTGTGGAAGTTGATCTGCACTTCGGTGTTGGGCAGCAGGAACTCTTTCTGGCCTTCGAGCAGATCCTCCGGAAGGGAGATCTGCTCGAAAGTCTCTTTGTCCATGAACACGTAGCTCGCTCCGTCATTGTACAAATACTCGAAGTCCCGACTCTCGACAAAGGCGCGCTCCACCTTCTCGTCGGTACGAAAGCGCTGGTTCGTCTTGGTGCCGCTTTCGATGTCCTTCATCTCTACTTGCATGAAGGCGCCGCCTCGCCCGCCCACATGAACGTGGTAGGATTTGAGCACCCGCCACACGCGCTTGTCCCACTCGATCAGGTTGCCGGCCCGGATTTCGGTCGCTAAAACTTTTGCCATGGTCGTCTGTTCAAAGTTAAATTTTAAATTTTACACTAAGCTAAGACGCCCACAGGGTGCCCGAATGCACGCGACAAGCTCCTTTGACCTCTCCTGTCGCCGCTGCGTGCGGCTCGCCCGCTATCTGGATCGGGTGCGCCAGGACCACCCCGCCTATCACGCCAAGCCGGTGCCTTCCTTCGGCGACGCCCGGCCCAGTTTGCTGGTAGTGGGGCTGGCGCCCGGCCTCCATGGCGCCAATCGCACCGGGCGCCCGTTTACCGGCGATCACGCGGGCCGCTTGCTCTACGCAACGCTTTACCGCCACGGCTATGCGAGCGCCCCCGTCTCGTGTAGTGGGGATGACGGGCTCACTCTCACGGGCGCCCGCATCACCAATGCCGTACGCTGCGCGCCTCCGGAGAACAAGCCGACTGCGGCGGAGGTGGGCAACTGCAACGCCTTCCTCGCCGAAGAGCTCGCCCAGATGCCCCCGGGGCGGGCCGTACTGGCCTTGGGCGCGATCGCCCACGGGGCCGTGCTCAAGGCCCTGGGGCTGCGTGCGGGGGCGTACAAGTTCGCCCATGGCGCCGTGCACGCGCTTCCCGGGGAGACGATTCTCTTCGATAGTTACCACTGCAGCCGCTATAACACCCAGACGGGCCGCCTGACGCCTGCCATGTTCGATGCTGTGTTCCGCTCGATCAGAGAGCACTCGGCCGGAGTTTCGCACGCTTGCCGCTGAGCGCAGGCCGATCTTCCCCACCAGCCTTGGCTTCCGCGACGATTCCTCCCTTCGACCCGCAAACGTTCGTGTCCGGGCTGCCCCATCTACCGGGGGTGTATCGCATGCTCAATGCGGCAGGAGAGGTAATCTACGTGGGCAAGGCCCGGGACCTCAAGAAACGAGTCGCTTCCTATTTCACCAAGACCGTGCACGGGCCACGCATCGCCCACATGTTGCAGCAGACCGCCGGCATCGAGA
>NZ_DAIRTR010000077.1:0-14811 GCF_036803785.1 Pelomicrobium sp.
CAATCCGCCAGATGGTCGAGCTCTCCTTCCACGTAGGCCGCGGCCACCAGGGCGCCGATGGAAGTTCCGCACACCACCTCTGGCTTCACGCCCGCTTGCTCGAGGGCCCGGATCACACCGATGTGGCTCCAGCCGCGGGCCGAACCGCTGCCCAGGGCAAGGCCGATCTTAGGCTGGCGTAGGTTTTTCATGGCGTATTCCTGCGCGCCGCGTCAGCGCTGCCCTTGGGCCCAGTTCAGAAACTCCCCGAGGGCGTGCTCCCATTCGGGTCGAACGAAAAAGAAAGCCTCGTTGTGACCGCCTTTCAGCTCCAGAAAGCGCTTGGGCGCTGAGGCGGCGGCGTACAACCGCTCGCCGTGACGAAACGGCACGATTTCATCGTCCCGGCTGTGGGCCACCAGCACCGGGCAAGTGGCGGCCTTTAAATAATCTTGAGTCGGATAACGGATACGGGCAAGCCATTTGACCGGAAGCCACGGATAGACGTCCTGGCCCAGCTCGGGCACCGAGACGAAACCCGACAGGATCACCAACGCCCGGGGTCGAGTGCGAGCGGCGAGCCACGCCGCCACGGCAGCCCCCAGGGACTCGCCAAACAGCACCACGTCCCCGGGGGCGATGCCCCGCTCCGCTGTGAGGTAGTGCCAGGCCGCCAGGGCATCTCGGTAGGTGCCTTCCTCCGAAGGCTCGCCCTCGCTGCGGCCATACCCTCGGTAGTCGACGATCAGGGTGGCGTAACCCAGGCGGGCGAACATGACCAGAGAGTCCAGCCGGTGGGACAGATTACCGGCGTTGCCGTGGAAGAACAGCACCACGCCCCGGGCTTCGGGTACCGGCACGTACCAGGCGTGCAGGCCTAGGCCATCGTCGGTACGCAGGGTGAGCTCCTCATGGGGAAGTCCCCGGTCCCGTGGTGTGGCCCGGAGCTCTCGCCCCACTTCGGGGAAATATATGAGCTTCTCCTGGGCGAAGTAGGCAACGGCCACTAGGGCGCCGTATCCCGCCGCCAACAGGAGCAGGAGCTGCAGCAGCATTCTTGACCGGGCAACGCAAGCGCTCCCGCTATAATAAGTAAGTTCGCTCGAGCCCTCGAGGAGGTCCGCCATGAATCTCGACCGGGTGCCGTCCGGCCGTGATCTGCCCAACGATTTCAACGTCATCATCGAGATCCCGATGCACGGGGCCCCGATCAAGTACGAAGTGGATAAGGAAACCGGCGCCATGTTCGTGGACCGCTTCCTCGCTACCGCCATGCACTACCCGTGCAACTATGGCTACATCCCCCATACTCTGGCGGAAGACGGCGATCCGGTAGACGTGCTGGTGGTGAGCCCGATTGCCGTCATCCCCGGCGCGGTGGTGCGCTGCCGGCCCATCGGCATGCTCAAGATGGAGGACGAGGCGGGCGAGGATGCGAAGCTCCTCGCCGTACCCATCGACCGGCTCTCGGGCATGTACCGGGACATTGAGACGCCCCGGGACCTGCCCGACTTCACCTTGTCCCAGATCAGCCACTTCTTCGAGCATTACAAGGACCTGGAGCCCGGCAAGTGGGTCAAGGTCCGGGGGTGGGTCGGCCCGGAGGAAGCGAAAGCCGAGATCCTGGATGGGGTCAAGCGCTACAACGCGGCGAAGAAAAAACCCGCTTTCTAACGGGCTGCGCCCGGATTCTGGGCCCGGGTCTTGCGCCTAGACAATGAAGATCTGCATCGTCTCCGACAGCCACGACCGCTCAGAGCTGCTCGCCGCCGCGGTCGCCGCTGCCAAGGAAGAAGGCGCCGCAGCGGTAATCCACTGTGGCGACGTGATCGGCCCCCATACCCTGCGGGCCCTACTGCCGATCGGGCTTGTGGTGCACGTGATCCACGGCAACAACCTGGGCGACCCGCTCGCCCTGGCACGTCTCGCGGCGTCCTCTGAGGGGCGCTTGCATTACCACGGCTCGGATGCCCGGCTGGATCTGGCAGGGCGCCGGGTGTTCGTGGTGCACTACCCAGATTACGGCCTGGCGATGGCCACCACCGGGGAATGGGATCTCGTGTGCTGCGGCCACAGCCACCAGGCAGAAATCCGCCGCGTCCGGAATGTCAAAGGCGGCCATACCCTGCTCGTGAACCCGGGCACGGTCGCCGGTATCGGCGCCCCCGCGACCTACGCTCTCGGCGATCTGCACCACCTCGAGTTCACCATCCGGCCGCTACGCCACGGGTGACCGGTTCGGCTTGCGCCGTCCATACCGGAAACCGAGTGGCTCTTATCTGCGCATAAGAATTTTGAATCTAATTTGCCTCCGACGTCCGTGCGGATGGCCTTCCGGCTGGAGTAGAATCGATCGCGATTGCGCCCAAGAACGGCGGAGGAGGAGGATGACAGGCACCATCGCCACCGAGCAAGCCATCGTGGTCGTCGGCGGGGGCATCAGCGGCATGACCGCGGCGCTGGAAGCCGCAGAGTGCGGCAAGGAAGTCGTGCTGATAGAGAAGAGTCCCACCCTGGGCGGCCGCACGGCGCTGCTCTACCGCTATTTCCCCAAGTTGTGCCATCCCACCTGTGGTCTGGAGATCAACCTGCGCCGCTTGAAGGCAAACCCCAAAATCCGGGTACTGACCCTGGCCGAAGTGACCGGGATTACAGGCCGCCGCGGCGACTATACGGTCACCGTGAAGCTCTCGCCACGCTACGTGAACGAGAACTGCACCGCCTGCGGCGCCTGTGCGCAAGTCGTGCAGGCGGAAATCCCCAACCCCTACAACTACAACTTGAACACCATCAAGGCAGCCTACCTGCCCTTCGCCATGGCTTATCCCTTACGTTACGTGCTGGATCCCTGCATCATTGGCACCCCCGATGCGCAAAGAGCGAAAGCCGCCTGTAAGTACAACGCCATCGATCTCGACCAGAAAGAGCAGGTAATCGAGCTCAAGGCGGGCGCCGTGGTCTGGGCGACCGGCTGGAAGCCCTACGACGCGGCCAAGATCCAGCCCTACGGCTACGACCGTTTCCCCAACGTCATCACCAGCGTGGAATTCGAGCGCCTCGCCGATCCCCACGGACCCACCGGGGGCAAGATCCTGCGCCCATCGGACGGGCGGGAAGCGAAGAACATCGCTTTCATCCAGTGCGCTGGCTCGCGCGACGAGAACCACCTGCGCCACTGCTCCCGCATCTGCTGCATGGCTTCCCTCAAACAGACGCAGTACGTGCGCGAAGCCTATGGAGACGAGGGTCGCTCCACCATCTACTACATCGACATCCGCGCCATCGACCGACTGGAAGATTTCTACCAGAAGGTGCGCAAGGACCCGACGGTAAAGTTCGTGAAGTCCAAAGTAGCCCGCATCGCGGAAGAAAAGAACGGCGACCTAGTACTGCACGGCGTGGACACCGAGGGCTACCACCGCTACGCCAACACCCACGATCTGGTGGTGCTTGCCATCGGCATGGAACCCAGCGTGCCCGCCGGTGCGATCCCGGCGGAGGTCGTGGCCGACTCCAGTGGTTTCATCGAAACGACGGCAGACGCTAGTGCGGTCTTTGGCGCGGGCTGTGCCAGCAACGCCCTGGACGTCAACCGGGCAGTGCAGAGCGCCACTGCCGCCGCCCTGCGGGCGATCCAGGTGGTCAATCGGGCTGCTCGCGCAGAGACTTGAATCGATCAGAGGCAAAAACCCATGTCGGAGATGAAGACCGCCGCGTATCTCTGCCGAGGCTGCGGCATCGGCGAGCGGTTGAGCACCGCCCAGATGGCCCAGGTGGCCCAGAAAGAAGGCAAGATGCAGCTCGTGCGCGAGCACGACTTCCTGTGCTCCGCCGAGGGCGTGGAGCTGATCCGCAACGACATCGCATCGGGCGTTACCCACGTCGTGATCGCCGCCTGTTCCCGGCGGGCAAAGACCGAAGCGTTCCACTTTCCCACGGTCGCCTTGGCCCGAGCCAACATTCGGGAAGGCGTGATCTGGAGCCAGCCGGAAGGGGAAGAGCACCGCGAGCTCGCCCAGGAGATGGCCGACGATTATGTGCGCATGGCTTGCGCCGAAGTGAAGAAAATGAAACAGCCCGCGGGCAATCCCCACGTCGGGCAATCGAAACGGCTGCTGGTAGTGGGCGGCGGCGTCTCTGGCATGACCGCTGCCCTGGAGGCCTCTCGAGCTGGCTATTCGGTCACCCTGGTAGAAAAAAGCGGCGCCCTGGGGGGATGGGCGGCGCGGCTGTGGAAGCGGGTGCCCGATCGCGAGCCTTACCGCGACCCCGTGGATACGGGCGTCGGACGGCTCATCGACGCGATCCAACAAGCCCCCAACATCGAGGTGCGGCTCAACTCGGTCATCGCCTCCACCAGCGGCGCGCCAGGCAGGTTCACGGTGGAGATCGCCTCCGAAAGCGGCGGCAGTGTCAAAGAGGAGTTCGGCGCCATTGTTCAGGCGACGGGCTTTACCGCCTACGATCTCGCCAAGCTGCCCCACCTGGGCGGCGGCAAGAGCCCCGACGTGGTGGATCAGGCCGGGCTGGAACAGCTAGCACTGCAGGCAGCCAAGGACGGCCGGCCCATCCGCCGGCCGTCCGATGGATCCGAGGTCAAGACGGTGGCTTTCGTCCAATGCGCCGGGCAGCGGGACGAGACCGGTCAGCACTTGCCCTACTGCTCCGGACACTGCTGCGCCACCAGCATCAAGCAGGCGATGTACTTCAAGGACGCCAACCCGGAGGTGGACACGGTGGTGATCTACACCGATCTACGGGTACCGGGTAACGGGGAGGACTTCTACCGCAGCGCCCAGGCCAAGGGCGTCACCTTCATCAAGGGAAAGGTGAACGCAGTGGAAGTGAACGGCGGGCGCTGTAAGGTCAAGTTTCACGACCTGATCCTCAATGACGAGCGCGCCCTGGTGGATGCGGACCTGGTGGTACTGGCCACGGGCCAGGTCCCGGTATCCGGGGTCGACATTGAAAGGCAGGGAGAGGTCCCGGAGGCCCAGCGCAAGGCCGCTTCGGTTCTCAACCTCAACTACCGCCAGGGACCGGATCTGCCCCAACTCAAGTACGGCTTCACCGATTCCCACTTTATCTGTTTTCCTTACGAGACGCGCCGCACCGGCATCTACGCTGCAGGACCGGTGCGTCGGCCCATGGACATCGCCCAGGCGATGGAGGATGCCACCGGAGCGGCCCTCAAGGCGATCCAGGCCATGGAGAACGCGTCCCTGGGGCGCGCCGCCCATCCCCGTTCCGGTGACCTCTCGTACCCCATGGTGCGTCTCGATGGCTGTACCCAATGCAAGCGCTGTACCGTGGAATGTCCCTTCGGCGCCATCGACGAGGACGAAAAGCGCTACCCGGTGTTCAACGAGAGCCGTTGCCGGCGTTGCGGTACCTGTATGGGCGCCTGTCCGGTACGGGTGATTTCCTTCGAAAACTACTCGGTGGACACGGTCGGGGCCCAGATCAAGGCAGTGGACATCCCCGACGAGTTCTCGGAGAAACCACGCATCTTGGTGCTCGCCTGCGAGAACGACGCCTACCCGGCGCTCGACATGGCGGGTATGGGTCGCCACCACTACAGCGCCTTCGTGCGTGTGATCCCGGTGCGCTGCCTCGGCTCGGTCAATACCATCTGGGTCACCGACGCCCTGAACGCCGGCTACGACGGTGTGATGCTCATGGGCTGCAAGCGGGGTGAGGACTATCAGTGCCATTTCGTCAAGGGTTCGGAGCTCGCCAACTACCGCATGAGCAAGATCGACGACACGCTGAAGCAGCTCGCCCTGGAAACCGAGCGGGTTGCCACTTACGAGGTGGCCATCACCGACATCACTCGCGTGCCGCGACTCATCAACGAATACGCGGCCAAGATCAACGAGATCGGCCTGAACCCGATGAAGGGCTTCGGCTGAGCCGGCCGATGGGAAATACATATGGTGAATAGCAAGGGGTATCCTGAGCGGCCTCCTGCTTTCGACCATCCGCCAAGGAGCATGGCATGGGCGATCTGAACATCGAGGCCATCGAACGCTACCGCAACAACTTCCTAAGAGAAGTGGAAGAGCGGGTCGAGGAGGGCCATTGGGTCAAGATGTGCATGCAGTGTGGGGTCTGCTCCGGCTCCTGTCCGTTCGGGCCCCATTGGGCCCATCCGCCCCAAGAGATCTTCATGCTCATCCGGGCAGGCAGGCGCGAGGAAGTCCTGACCTCCGACTCCATGTGGATGTGCACCTCCTGTTATAACTGCGTGGTGCGCTGCCCGCGCCAGCTTCCCATCACTCAGATTATGCATGGGCTCGCCACCTACGCCCACCGACTGGGCCTTGCTCCCAAAAACCAGCCCACGCGCAAGTTTTCGGTGCAGTTCTGGGAGAACTGCACCAAGACCGGTCGGGTAAACGAGCTAAAACTCACCTTGGGGCTGTACTTCAGCGACGGCCTCGTCGCCGGCATCAAGAAAGCTTGGGCGCTACGCCATATCGGTTTTGGCCTGCTACGCGCCAAGCGGCTTAACCCGTTGGAGCTGATCAAGGGCCACGAGTGCAAGGACAAGAAGGGCATTCACGCGATGCTTAAGAAGGCTTACGAGATCGAGAACCGCAGGAAGGGCTTTACGAGCTGAGGAGATCGCCATGGCGAAAAAGGAATATGCTTTTTATCCGGGTTGTTCCTCTCAGTTGCGGGCCTCCGCGTCCAACTACATGGTGTCGGTCAACGCCATGTGCAAGGTGCTGGACGTGAAGCTGACCGAGATCCCGGACTGGAATTGCTGCGGCGCCTCCATCGGCTATGCTGGCTCGGGCGAGTTGGCGCGCCACGTCCTGAACGCCCGCAACCTCGCCCTGTCGGAGCAGCACCTGCCGGGTCAAGACATCGTGGCCACCTGCGCCGCCTGCTGGCTGGGGGCGCGGGAGACAAAAGAGAAGCTCGCCGCCTCCAGCACCCTTCTCGCCGACACCCAGGAGGCGCTGAAGGAGGCGGGTCTCAGCTACAAGGGCGAGGCCGAAATCCGCCACATGGTGGAAGTCTTGATCGAGGACTTCGGCTACGAAGCGCTGGGCAAACCTGTGGTGAAACCCCTCGAGGGCATCAAGTTCGCGGGCTACGTGGGCTGCCAGACCAACCGTCCTTTCGGCATCGCCGGAGAATCCTTCGAAAATCCCATGTACCTGGATCGGCTGGTAGAGACCTTGGGGGGCGAAGCCCTGACCGACTACGATCAGAAAGTGACCTGCTGTGGCGGTGCCCTCGCCTTCTCCGAGCCAGAAAAGAGTCAGAAGCAGATCAAGGACATCGTGGAATCGGCCTACGACCACGGAGCCGACATGATCGTCACTCCTTGCCCCCTGTGCCAGGCGAATGTGGAAATCTACCAGTCGGAGATCAACAAACGCTACGGCACCAAGTTCAACATGCCGGTCACCTATTACAGCCAGCTCATGACGGTGGCTTACGGGGGCGGGATCAAGGAGGCCGGCCTCGACGGTCAGGTGATTCGAGCAAAAAAGCTGGAAGAGATCGCGGTGAAGGTGGTGAAGAAGTAGGTCGAGGCCTCTACGGCCCGCTCCCGCGCCGGGCCGCTGCGCGGCTTCCGTGTCGCGGGCCTGCCTCTCCGGTCAGGTGATTCGAGCAAAAAAGCTGGAAGAGATCGCGGTGAAGGTGGTGAAGAAGTAGGTCGAGGCCTCTACGGCCCGCTCCCGCGCCGGGCCGCTGCGCGGCTTCCGTGTCGCGGGCCTGCCTCTCCGGTCAGGTGATTCGAGCAAAAAAGCTGGAAGAGATCGCGGTGAAGGTGGTATAGCATCAGCCATGGAGCCCCCGCATACCCTGGAAGCCTATGTCGCCCTGGTGGTCGAGACCATCGAAGAAACAGAGGACTTTCTCGCCTGCATCGACGATGCCGACCCAGAGGAGAACTGGGAACGCTATCGCTTGCCCATGGAACGCATCCTGGCGGGGCTGCGGCAACTGCTGGCCGGCCTTGAGGGAGGTGCTTATCGGCCCCCCGCTGCCGATTCGCCGCCGTTCTTCGACGACATAGATGCCCTGGCCGCCGATGTGCCCATCCGTTCCATGCTCCGGGAGGTGGCCCGCATTTACCGTGAGGGATTCTGACGAGCGATGATCTGCCTGATCGCCGGCAGCACTTGGTGGTTGCTGGGGCCGGCTCTGACCCTCGCCTGGGACCACTCGGTGGAAAAGATTCGCTGGGAAGAGGATTACCGAGTGGTAGACGATCGCCTGGTGCTGGTGGAAGCCCGAGTCCAGGGCTCCGGGGCAGGAATGGAGCCGCCGCCCCACGCTCGCTACGCTGACGGATGGTGGCGTTACGCCGGAACGGTACCGCCCCTGGAGCGGCTGACTCTCGCCAATTCCGATTTCACGCCCGACTACCAGCTCTGCCTGGCAGGGCTCTGTCAGCCCTTGGCCCGCTACCTGGGGCGCCACCGGGGTCCGGTGGCCCTCACCCCCTGCTGAGATCGACCTGGGAAGCTCCGCCCGCGGGTACAGCCTGGCGATTCGCCAAGGCCCCGCTAGTCCTTCCCCGACCCGCCTTTCTATAATGGAGTTCCGTCCCAAACCCGAGGGAGGATTTTCCCGTGAGTACTGTTCCCGTCCTCCAGAGCGAAGAGCCCATCCTGCTGCGCCATGACGCAGGCGGCGTCACTACCCTGACCCTTAACCGCCCCCAGGCCTACAATGCCCTCAACCGGGCTTTGTTGGCCGCAATGCAGGAGGCGCTCGAGGCCATCGCTGCCGATGCCACCGTCCGGGTGGTGGTCATTGCCGGCGCGGGCAAAGCCTTCTGCTCGGGCCACGATCTCAAGGAGATGCGCGCCAATCCCGATCCGGTTTTCATTCGGGCGCTCTTTGACCAATGCAGCCGCATGATGCTCACCCTTACCCGCATTCCCCAGCCGGTCATCGCCCGGGTCCACGGGCTGGCTACAGCCGCGGGCTGTCAGTTGGTGGCCCAGTGCGACCTGGCAGTGGCTTCCGAAGAGGCCCGCTTCGCCACCTCTGGCATCAACTTTGGGTTATTCTGCTCCACCCCCGGGGTAGCCCTATCCCGCAACGTCTCCCGCAAACAGGCCATGGAGATGTTGCTGACCGGTGAATTCATCGACGCCCCCACCGCACTGGCGCGGGGGCTCGTGAACCGGGTCGTGCCGATGGACCAGCTGGACGAGGAAGTGGGCCGGCTGTGCCAAGCCATCGTCTCCAAGTCCCCGGTGGCCGTCGCCACCGGCAAGCGCCTGTTCTATCGGCAACTCGAAACGGGACTGGAGGAGGCCTACCGCCTCGCCTCCGAGGCCATGACCTGCAACATGATGGCCGAGGACGCCTTAGAGGGCATCGACGCCTTCATCGAGAAACGTACCCCGCGTTGGCGGGGCCGTTGATCCGGCGCCGGACATACAAGCGCTGTTTAAGCCATCCCGGGTCCGGCGCGGCCCTCCGGGCCGGAAACCAGCAAGGCTCCTCTCCGCTCTTAGTTTTTGAAGCGCCATGGACCGCGGTCAAGCCCTCCGACATCGCCTCTACAACGCCCTGCAGTCGGCGGCTCTACTCGCCGCGATGGCAGCGATCGCCGGATTGGTGGGCTGGCTAATTGCGGGCGTGGAAGGGCTCGTCTGGTTTGCAGCCCTGGTGCCCCTCGCTCTGGCGCTGGGGCCCAAGCTCTCGCCGCAGCTGGTCCTGCGAGCCTACGGTGCCCGGGAGATCGCGCCCTTTCTCGCGCCGGATCTGTACGCCCTGGCCCAGACCCTCGCCCGCCGAGCGGAGCTCCCCACCGTCCCACGGCTCTATTACGTGCCCTCGGCGGCCCTTAACGCCTTCACGGTGGGCAATCGCTCCAGTGCGGCCATCGCCTTGACCGACGGGCTGTTGCGGTCCATGACGCCTCGGGAGCTGGCAGGCGTCCTCGCCCATGAAATCGCCCACGTGGTCAACAACGACATCTGGGTCATGCAACTCGCAGACGTGGTGAGCCGCATGACTGCGTTTCTTTCCCTCGCCGGCTTGATGCTTCTCGCCGTAGCGCTGCCAGTCGCCTTCGTCGCCGGCTACGAGACACCCTGGGTGGCGCTGCTGGTGCTCGCCACGGCCCCCCATCTGGCTACGCTGCTGCAATTGGGTCTGTCGCGGGTGCGGGAATACGATGCAGACCGCCTGGCCGCGGAGCTGACCGGCGATCCCCTGGGCCTCGCCTCCGCGCTGGAAAAGCTGGAGCGCCGCCACCGCTCCTGGTTCGAGCAGATCTTCTTCCCGGGCCGCCATGCGCCGGAGCCTGCCGTATTACGCACCCATCCGCCTACCCGGGAGCGAATCCGGCGGCTGCTCGCCCTGGCCCAGGTCCCGTCTGCCTCCTGGGGCGTTTCTTGGGATCTGCCTCTGCTTCGGCAGCTGCCCCCAGTGACGCGCTCGTCTCGCTGGCGCATCCATGGGCACTGGCATTAACCCGCTGAGAAGGCCATGAAAGCCGCTGTGCTCACCGCCATAGCCGCCCTGCTGGTGACCGCCGCCCTCGCCCACGCCGGGGGTTCCAATTATGGTGTGTCTCCGGGCATCGCCCCCGCCTTCACGGGACAAGTCTCCGAATGGGTGGTGCCCACCCTCGAGTTCGCTTGGGATCCGGCCATCGCCCATGATGGCGCGGTGTTCATCGCCGTCATGCACGGAAACAAGATCGCCCGCTTCGATCCCCGGAGCGAGCGGCTTACCGAGTGGGAGCTTCCCCTGCGCGCCCATCCCCACGGCCTGCTGGTGGATCGGAACGGCACGGTGTGGTACACCGGCAACGGCACCATCGGCCGGCTCGACCCCTGCACGAACGACCTCAAAGTGGTGAAGGTTCCATCCCGCGGCGTTGGTATCCGCAAGATGGTGGTGGATGCCCAGGGCTGGCTGTGGTACATGGGCAGCCACAACGGTCGCCTTGGGAGAGTGAACTAGCGCCTCGCCGGGCAACGGAGGCCGCCATGACAAGATCGTCGAAGCGCAGTGCGTTCGCGCTGTTCCTCGCCGTCGGCCTCGCAGCCGCCGCATCGGGCGCCGACCAAGAAACGTTGTGGCGAAAGCTTCAAGAGGGCCACTCCACGCTACTCGTTCGTCATTCCCTGGCTCCAGGCACCGGCGACCCGGAAAACTTCCAACTGGAGGATTGCCGCACCCAGCGCAATCTCTCCCCAGAGGGGAGGGCTCAGGCCCGGCGCATCGGCGAAGAGTTCCAACGTCGGCAAATCCCGGTAGGAGAGGTGCGCTCGAGCCGGTGGTGCCGCTGCCTGGAGACCGCCCAGCTCGCCTTCGGCAAAGCTGATCCCTGGCCAGCTCTCGACTCCAACTACAACGACCGCGCCCAGCGGCGAGAAGACAAGAACCGGGCGGTGTTGGAATATCTTTTGGCAAATCCGCCCAGGGGTGGTAACCGGATCCTAGTGACCCACAATTACAACATCCGCGACCTGACCGGCGTTTCGCCGGCTTCTGGGGAGATGGTGGTCGTGGAACCGGATGGAACCGGCGGGCTGAGGGTCCTGGGAACCCTGACCGTGCTCCGCTGAGGAAGCGTGCAGGCAGTAGCCCCATGCCCGAGCCGGCGAAAGCGACCTGGCCGCCCCAGACCCCGACGCCGGGTCGCCGGCCAGAGGCGTTCTTCACTGTTCGCTGCGTCCCGCCGGAAGCGCCTTTTGCCTGGGTGCGGGCGGGCTGGCGCGACCTGAAGCGTTCGCCCTCGGTCAGCCTGTCCCACGGCGCGCTGCTCGCCATGATGGGAATCCTTCTCCACATCTATTTCCACGAGCAACCCGCAGTGGCGCGGGGTTTGGCCGTTACTTTCGCCCTGGTGGCACCCCTGCTCCTCGTCGGACTACAGGAGGCGAGCAGACGGCTGGAAAGCGATCTCCCCGTGCCCTTCGCCGCGAGCCTCAGCGCCTGGCGCAGCAATCCTGCCGGTGTCTGGACGTTCGCCATGCTGAGCGCCCTGGGAGCGGAGGTCTGGTTGCGCGTGTCGGCGGGAATCGCGACCCTCTTCTTTCCCGCCACCGATTCTGCGCCGGGCCCGCTGGTGCGGGAAGTGATTTTTTCCCAGGAAGGCTACGAGTTCGTGGTGGTATACTGGAGTGCGGCGGCCCTATTCGGCGCCCTCGCCTTCGCTGCGAGTGCCGTCGCCCTGCCCCTGCTGCTCGCCTGGCGGATAGACGCCATGACCGCCATCCGCGTCAGCCTCTGCGCCTGCCGGCGCAACCCAAAGGCCATGATACTGCTCGCGGCCATCATCGCCGCCCTCCTCGGCGCTGGCATGCTGCCATTCTACGTGGGGCTGGTGTTCGCCGCCCCCATCGTCAGCCACACCCAGTGGCACGCGTACCGAGACCTGGTGGCGGTCGGTCAGTTCCCTGAAAGTCCAAAGGGGGACAATAGCGCCCGGTAAAAGTCCTCTTCAACATCCCGCGACGTGCTTGCTTCTCGTTTCATTGTCTGTGCTCCCTCCCTTTTTCCGCACGGTCGTCCGGGCGTCAACCCTTTCCCGGGACCCAGATGCGGCTTTCCTCGCCGGCCAGAGCAAGCATCAACTGATTGAGCCGTCGCACGAAGGCCCCAGGATCGTCGAGCTGGCCGCCTTCGGCAAGTAGCGCCTGCTCCAACAGAAGGTGGGCCCAGTCCGCGAAGCGATCCCCTGAAGGCTCCTTCTTCAAGCGCTGTACCAGGGGATGCCTCGGATTGATCTCCAAGATGGGGCGGGCAGGTGGCACCTTCTGACCGGCGAGCTTGAGCAGCCGTTCCAAATTCATCCCGATAGCATTAGCCTCAACCACCAGACAGGCAGGGGACTCGGTCAAGCGGTGGCTCACCCGCACTTCCTTCACCCGGTCGCCCAAGGCCTCCTGGAGACGGGACACGAGCTCCCTGAACTCCCGCTCATCCCGCTCGCGCTCTTTGCGCTCCGCCTCGTTCTGCAACTTGCCCAAGTCGAGCTCGCCTTTGGCCACCGACTGCAGGGGTTTGCCCTCGAAGGCCGGCAGGTTGGCCACTACCCACTCGTCTACCCGGTCGTGCAGCAGCAGCACTTCCACGCCTTTCTTGCGGAACACCTCCAGGTGGGGGCTGTTCTTCGCTGCGGGAAAGCTCTCGGCGGTGATGTAATAGATCTTCTCTTGGCCGCTTTTCATGCGTTCGACATAATCTGCGAGGGATACCGTCTGCGCGTCAGTATCAGCGTAGGTGGAAGCAAAGCGCAGCAGCCGCGCGATCCGGTCCCGATTGGCCGGATCCTCGCCTACTCCTTCCTTGAGCACGCGGCCGAACTCGCGCCAGAAGGCAGCATATTTTTCTGGTTCGTTTTGTGCCAGCTCCTCCAGCAATCCGAGCACCCGCTTCACGCAGCCTGCGCGTATCGTTTCGATGTCTTTGGATTGCTGCAGCATCTCCCGCGAGACGTTGAGGGGCAGATCGCTCGCGTCCACCACGCCCCGGACAAAGCGCAGGTAGTAGGGCAGGAGCTGCGCGGCATCGTCCATGATGAACACGCGGCGCACGTAGAGCTTCACGCCCCGGCGGTGTTCCCGGTCCCACAGGTCGAACGGTGCTCGGGAAGGAATGTACAGAAGCAAGGTGTATTCGGTCTTGCCTTCCATGCGGGCGTGCACCCAGGCGAGAGGCGGCTCCACGTCGTGGGCGACATGCTTGTAGAACTCTTCGTATTGCTCCCGGGAGATTTCCCCCTTGGGTCGTGCCCACAGGGCGGAGGCCCGGTTGACCGTCTCATCCTCCCCCTTGGGCAGGTACTCTCGCCGATCCTTGTCCCATTCTTCTTTAGGCATGCGGATGGGCAGTGTGATGTGATCCGAGTACTTACGAATGATGGCCCGCAGCCGCTCTCCGGAAAGAAGCTCGTCCTCTCCCTCGCGCAGGTGCAGGATCACTTCTGTACCCCGCTGGGGGCGCGCCACCGTCTCGATGGTATACTCGCCCTCCCCGGTGGACTCCCATCGGACACCGTGCTCCTGGGTAAGTCCCGCGCGCCGGGTGATGAGCGTCACTCGATCCGCCACGATGAAAGACGAGTAGAAGCCCACGCCGAACTGGCCGATCAGGTGAGCATCCCGCGCTTGGTCCCCCGTCAATCGCTCGAGAAATTCTCGTGTCCCGGATTTGGCGATGGTGCCAATGTTCTCGATCACCTCCTCACGCGACATGCCAATGCCGTTGTCGGCCACCGTGATGGTGCGGGCGGCCTTGTCGTAGGTCACCCGGATATAGAGATCCGGATCGTCTTCGTACAGCGCCGGATCGCCCATGGCTTCGAAGCGCAGCTTGTCGCAAGCGTCGGAAGCGTTGGAGATCAGCTCCCGCAGGAAGATTTCCTTCTGGGAGTACAGGGAATGGGCGAGCAGATTCAGAAGCTGCTTGACTTCCGCTTGGAAGCCCAGGGTTTCCTTGACTGCAGGCATGGGCATTCACCTCTCCTTTCTACAACGCAACTTTCTGTTATGGGAACAGGCTGCAGGAACTTCAAGCCCTATCCGCCTCCCTCGCCGCATTCCGCTGACGGCAGCCTCGAGAGTCCCTGATGACTGCGGAACCGGTGGGTTCCGGCCCACTGCGAAGCGAGAGCCGGCAGCCAAGCTCGCTCGCCGTACCACTCTGTGAGAAGGCCCCGCTTTCTGTGTCTGGAAAGCGTCCAGCAACGCCTAGCCCCTCGCGCATTCCTCTGGGTACGGCGCGACAAGCTCGCCGTGCGAAGGAACGCCGACCGAAGAACCAGGTACCGGATTCGCCCTTGCGGCGCTACTTGGAAAAGGCCGCCTGCTCCCTCCCCCCATCCCCCAACGA
>NZ_DAIRTR010000078.1:0-14411 GCF_036803785.1 Pelomicrobium sp.
GTGATCCTCTGGGTGGAGCGGCGCGATCACCGGGGGCGCATCGCTCGGGTGGAGGACATGACCTGGCGCGACGCCCTCAAAGTGGGGTTGGCCCAGTGCGTCGCCATGTTCCCCGGGGTCTCCCGCTCGGGCGCCACCATCATCGGGGGGATGCTCTTCGGCCTCACCCGGGAAGCGGCCACCTTGTTCTCGTTTTTCCTCGCCGTGCCCACCATGCTGGCGGCGGTGACCTATGACACCTACAAGAGCTGGGCCTTGCTTTCGGGCGCGGACCTGGAGCTCTTCGCCTTGGGCTTTGGCGCGGCGTTCGTGACGGCGCTCCTCACCGTGCGCGCCCTCCTCGGCTATGTCTCCCGGCACAGCTTCCGGCCATTCGCCTGGTACCGGATCTTCTTTGGCGGCGTGGTGCTCCTCACCTGGTGGACGGGAGCCGTCGACTGGACGGCGATTCCGTGAAGCGCGAGCCCTCACGCCCCGGGGTGGGCTTGAGCGCAGGGGGATGTGCGGTGGGGTTTGCCTCCCTCGACACACCCGACGGCTGGGCGCGGTTCCTTGCCTGGATTTAGCTCTGGACCCAGGGCAGTCCTGCCACCCGCCAACCCCCCACCGTGTTGCGATGGCCTTGGGGATCCCGCTCCCCCTCGAAGCCCTCCAACACGTTGTAACACTGGGCGTAGCCCAACTGCTTGGCCAAGACTGCCGCCTGGTGGGAGCGGCCGCCGCTGCGGCAGAGGAACATGACGCGGGCATTCTTGTCCACCTGTCGCTCGAGCTCTTGCGGGAAGCGAGGGTTGAGCTGCATGCCGGGGTAGCTTTGCCACTCGATCTCCACCGCCCCGGGGATGCGGCCCACGAAGGTGAGCTCTGCCTGGGTGCGTACGTCCACCAGCCTTGCCTGGGGGTCCGAGGTCATGAGCTGGTAGGCTTCTGCGGGAGTGAGTGCCCCGTCGTAGGGAAGCCCCATCTGGCGCGCCCGGGCGCGGGCGCGTTCGAGAATCTCCGGGATCATGGCGCGGGATTCCTGGGAAAAAGAGAAGTGTATTCTATCATCCGATGAACGCTCCGCCCGAAACCGCTTCCCCCTTCGCCGCCGATCTGGCCCGCTATGAGGCTGCGCGCCGCAGCACCCTGGTGAGCGTGGCGGTCAACGTGGGGCTCACCGTGGTGCAGATCGTGGTCGGGGTGCTGGCCCGCTCCCAGGCCCTTGTCGCCGACGGCCTCCATTCCCTGTCGGACCTGCTGTCGGATTTTCTGGTGTTGTGGGCCAACCGTCACGGCACCAAGGCAGCGGACCGGGATCATCCCTACGGCCACCGCCGCATCGAGACGGCCGCCACCCTGATGCTCGGCCTCTTCCTGGTGGGACTGGGCGTTGCCTTGATGCTGGCCGCGGGAGTGCGGCTGCAGGACCCGGGAAACCTCACCCGGGTTCACCCGGCAGCTCTGGCGACCGCCTTCCTAACTCTGGTGGCTAAGGAGGGGCTGTTCCGCTATCTAATGGCGGTGGCCCGGCGGCTACGCTCCCAGATGCTGGCGGCCAACGCCTGGCATTCCCGTTCGGATGCGGCCTCTTCGCTGGTGGTGCTGGTGGGGGTGGCAGGTAACCTGCTCGGGCTTACGTTTCTCGACCTGCTCGCCGCCGCCGTGGTGGGATTCATGATCGTGCACATGGGCTGGCGGCTGGGCTACGGGGCTCTGGAAGAGCTGGTGGACACGGGGCTTGCGGAAGAGGAACTCGCCAAGATCCGCGCCACCCTCCTCGCCACCCCCGGCGTGCGCGGGGTGCACGAGCTGCGCACCCGGCGTATGGCCGGCCAAGCCCTGGTGGACGCCCACATCCTGGTGGACCCTCGCATCAGCGTCTCCGAAGGCCATTACATCGCCGAGCGGGCAAGAAGCCAAGTCCTGGCTCAGCACAACGTGCTGGACGTTATGGTGCACATCGACCCCGAAGACGACGTCCTCGTGCGGCCCAGCCTCGATTTGCCCGATCGCTCGGCGCTGCTGCGCCATCTGGATGAGCGGCTGGAGGGGGAGCTGCCCAAGAACCAGAAAACCGTGCTCCATTATCTCAATGGAAAGGTAGAGGCCGAGATCTATCTCGATCGCTCCTTTTGCAGCGATCCGGCCCGCGTGGCCCGCCTGCAGCAAAGGATCGACGCTTTATTGCGGGATGATCCTTTTTTTCGCTCCATTGCGTTGCGTCGATTGGATGCACTGTAATGGTGCACACAAATCCATGTACGCACCATTTTGGTGCACCCTCGAACGCTAGGCGGGCTTAGTTCATTGTGGCAGAATGCGAAATCTCCTTTCCTGCGTGGCATGGAACCTGCTACTCGCTCCGGCATCGGTCAGGCGGCAAGGCGGCCTGGATTCGGTCGCGCACGAGGAGGGTTCGCGATACACCGGGCAGCCGGTCGCCCTTTGATTTTTTTGTAACAGCCCTCTTGAGGAGAGCCCCATGGCGGTAGCCGATGTGTTCAAGATGATCAAGGATCACGAGGTCAAGTTCGTCGACCTGCGCTTCACCGACACCCGCGGCAAAGAGCAGCACGTCTCCGTGCCGGTCAAGCACTTCACCGAAGAAAAATTCGAAACCGGCCATGCCTTCGACGGCTCTTCCATCGCCGGGTGGAAGGGGATCCAGGCTTCCGACATGCTGCTGCTGCCTGATCCCGACACCGCCCGCATGGACCCGTTCACCGACGAGCCGACGCTCAACATCACCTGCGACGTGATCGAACCCTCGGACATGAAGGGGTATGACCGCGACCCGCGCACCATCGCCAAGCGGGCGGAGGCCTATCTCAAGTCTACTGGCCTGGGGGATACGGCCTACTTCGGCCCCGAGCCCGAATTCTTCATCTTCGACTCCGTCTCCTGGAAGGTGGACATGTCCGGTTGCTTCGTGAAGATCCGCTCCGAAGAGGCTCCCTGGGCTTCCGGCGAGGAGCCGGAGGGGGGAAACATGGGCCACCGCGCGCCGGTCAAGGGAGGCTATTTCCCCGTGCCCCCGGTGGACACCCTGCAGGACATTCGCAATGCCATCTGCCTGGCGCTGGAACAGCAGGGGGTGGAAGTGGAAGTGCATCACCACGAGGTGGCCGCCGCTGGCCAGAACGAGATCGGCACGCGCTTTGCCCCCTTGGTCAAGCGTGCCGACTGGATGCAGATCCTGAAATACACGGTGTGGATGACCGCCGCCTCCTACGGCAAGACCGCCACTTTCATGCCCAAGCCGGTGGTGGGGGACAACGGCTCCGGCATGCATTGCCATCAATCCATCTGGAAGGACGGCCAGAACCTCTTCGCCGGCAACGGCTACGCGGGCCTGTCCGACTTCGCCCTGTATTACATTGGCGGCATCATCAAGCACGCCCGGGCGCTCAACGCCATCACCAACCCTGGCACCAACTCTTACAAGCGGCTAGTGCCCCACTTCGAGGCACCCATCAATCTGGCCTACTCGGCCCGCAACCGCTCGGCGGCGTGCCGCATTCCCCATGTGGCGAGCCCCAAGGCGCGGCGGGTGGAGGTGCGCTTCCCCGATCCCACCGCGAACCCGTACCTGGCCTTCGCCGCCATGCTCATGGCCGGACTCGACGGGGTGCAGAACAAGATCCATCCGGGTGATCCGGTGGACAAAAATCTGTACGACCTGCCGCCCGAGGAGGCCAAGGCCATTCCCAACGTGTGTTCCTCCCTAGAAATGGCGCTGGAGCATCTGGACAACGACCGGGAATTCCTCACGCGGGGAGGCGTGTTCTCCAACGACTTCATCGATTCCTACCTCGCCCTCAAGATGGAAGAGGTACAGCGCTTCCGCATGACCACTCATCCCATCGAGTTCGAAATGTATTACAGCGCTTGATCGAAGATGCACCAAAACAGGGCGGAAGACCCCGCCCTGTTTTTTTTGGCGGGCAATAGGAGGGGGTTGGCAGGGTGTGGCTGCCGTACAGCCCCCCGTTTCGCACCGCCGGTCGGACCCGGCAAAGCGAACGCTTGAAATTAGTCTTTTATCGGCGCAGACTTAGTAAAAGGCATTCACGTCGATTATGAATCTGCCTGCCTTGCGCCCCCCCTTTGGAGCTTCCCTGGTGTTGGCGGCTGCGCTTGCCGCCGCGGTGCTGCCCGGACGGGCCGAGATCTACAAGCTTGTGGACAAGGACGGGCGCGTCACCTATTCCAATACCCCTCTCCCAGGGGCCAAGAAGCTGGAACTCGCCCCCCTCACCACCATCGAGGCGCCCAAGGCACCCTTGGCCCCAAAACCCCAGGTGGATCCCCGGGTCGCTCAGCTTCAGGAAGCGCTGGCCGAAGAAGAAAAGAAGCTGGAGGCGGCGCGCAAGACCTTGGAGGAGGAGCGTAATCGGCCCGAGACGTTTCGTACCCCGAGCGGCGGCATCGGCCGGGCGGTGGCCCGCTATGAAGAAAAGATCCAGCGCCTAACCGATGAGGTGGCCCAGCTCGAGCGCAACGTGGCGGCTTTGAAGCGGGAGCTGGAAGCGGCCCAGTCGAGTGCCGGGCCGGGGACGCAGCCACCCCCGGGCCGGGCCCAATGATGCGCCAAGCTGTGGTGGCCGCGTGGCTGCTGGCCGTCCCCTGGGCGGCGCAGGCCGATATCTACAAATACGTGGACGAGGAAGGCCGAGTCACCTTCACCAATATCCCACGCCCGGGGGCGATCAAGCTGGACATCGACACCCGCCCGGCCGCGCCGCCTCAGCCCGCGGCCCGGCCGGCTCCCCGACCGACCCTCCGGACGGCACCCACACCTGCCAATTTTCCCCGGGTCTCACGGGAGGAGCAGCGCCAGCGGGATGCGTTGCGTCGGCAAGTGCTGGAGCAGGAACTCGCCACGGAGACCCGGCTCCTCGAGCAAGCCCGCCGGGCCCTTGCTCACGCCCGCTCGACGGCGGCCTCCGCCCCCCAGGCCCAGGCCTTGGCAGAGACGGTCCGCTTGCACGAGCAGAACGTGAACGCCCTGCAGTACGAGCTCTCTCTGTTGCCCCGCTGACGCCACGGCCCCGCCGCTTTTACCCTACGCGGCGGGCGCCGCGAGTGGCGTGGAAATTGCTAAAGGCAAGCTATCGTGTTGAGAGCCATGCCGTCCGCCCCGTTTCCGGGCCTCGACCTCCTCGCCACCGCCGTGCTGCTGCTCAAGGAGGGGCTTCAGGTGGGTTACGCCAATCCTGCCGCCGAGAACCTTTTCGCCCTGAGCCGCAAGCAGCTTGAGGAGCGCCGGATCGGCGAGCTGTTCCCCGAGTGCGGACAGCTGCTGGCGGCGATCGCGCAGGCACGCAAAGCGCACAGCACCTACATCGAGCACGAGCTCGCCCTCATGCTGCCGTCCCACGGATGGTTGCACGTGAGCTGCAGCGTGACCCCGGTGGAGCTCGAGGATTACCAGGTGCTCCTGGAATTCCAGCCGATCGATCAGCACTTGAAGATTGACCGGGAGGAGCGCATGCTCAACCAGACCCTGGCTAACCGGGTGCTGATCCGCAACCTCGCCCACGAGATCAAAAATCCCTTGGGGGGTATCCGGGGCGCGGCTCAGCTCCTGGACCGGGAGCTAGAGCTGCCGGCCTTGCACGAATACACCCAGGTCATCATCAAAGAAGCGGACCGGCTCCAAGCTTTGATGGACCGGCTGCTTGCGCCCAACCGGGTACCCCGGTTTGCGCCCCTCAACATCCACGAGGTGCTGGAGCGGGTGCGCAGCCTCATCTTGGCCGAATACCCCTCGGGTCTGCGGGTGGTGCGGGACTACGACGTGAGCCTGCCGGAGCTGACCGGCGACCGAGAGCAGCTGATCCAGGCGGTGCTCAACATCGTGCGCAACGCCGCCCAGGCCCTCAAGGGCAAAGGTACCATCACCCTGCGCACCCGGGTGGCGCGGCAGGTGACGGTGGCGCGGAGGCGGCATCGCCTTGCCCTCACGGTCCAGATCATCGACGACGGCCCCGGCATTCCCGAAGCGCTGCGGGACAAGCTCTTCCTGCCTTTGGTGTCGGGGCGCGAGGATGGCCACGGGCTGGGGCTTGCCCTCGCCCACCACTGCGTGGCCCAACACCACGGCACCATCGAGTGGGAGAGCGCGCCCGGGCGCACGTGTTTCACCCTGGTGCTGCCGCTGCTCAGGGAGCTGCGCAATGCATGGCAGTGACATGAGAGTCCGACCGCTCATGGAGGGGCACGGTCGAGGCGCGCATTGCGCTTCACGCTAAGTGCATGAAGCCTGTCTGGATCATCGACGACGACCGCTCGATCCGCTGGGTGTTCGAGAAAGCCCTCGGCCGAGAAGGTATCGACTTTAGGACTTTCGCTTCCGCCCGGGAAGCGGAAGCAGCGTTGCAGGCCGATGTCCCCAGCGTGGTGGTGACCGACATCCGCATGCCCGGTGGCTCCGGCCTGGAGCTGTTGAAAGGACTCAAGGAGCGCCTGCCCCGGGTGCCGGTCATCATCATGACTGCCTACTCCGACCTGGAGAGTGCGGTGTCGGCTTTCCAGGGGGGCGCCTTCGAGTACCTGCCCAAGCCTTTCGACGTGGATCATGCCGTGGAGCTGATCCGCCGGGCCCTCGCGGAGAGCCTGCGTCAGGCGGACACCGGGGAAGAGGGGACTCCGGCTCCGGAGATCCTCGGTCAGGCGCCCGCCATGCAGGAGGTCTTTCGCGCCATCGGCCGGCTGGCCAACTCCCAGGCCACCGTGCTCATCACCGGCGAGAGCGGCACCGGCAAGGAGCTGGTGGCCCGGGCGCTGCACCGGCACAGCCCCCGGGCGGCGAGACCTTTCATCGCCATCAACACCGCAGCCATCCCCAAGGATCTCCTGGAGTCAGAGCTCTTCGGCCACGAACGGGGCGCTTTCACCGGCGCCCAGACCCAGCGCCGGGGGCGCTTCGAGCAGGCCGAAGGGGGGACCCTGTTCCTGGACGAGATCGGCGACATGCCGCTCGACTTGCAGACCCGGCTGCTGCGGGTCCTTTCCGACGGTCATTTCTATCGGGTCGGAGGCCACCAGTCCATCCGGGCCAACGTACGGGTCATCGCCGCCACGCACCAGGACCTGGAGCAGCGGGTCAAGGAAGGGCTGTTCCGCGAAGATCTGTACCACCGCCTGAACGTCATTCGGCTTCGGCTGCCGCCCTTGCGGGAGCGGCGCGAGGACATCCCGCTGCTCGCCCGCCATTTTCTGCAGAAAAGCGCCCGCGAGCTGGGGGTGGAGCCGAAGCGGCTGTCGGAGGCGGCGCTGAAGCACCTGTGTGGACTGGACTTCCCGGGGAACGTGCGGCAACTGGAGAACCTGTGCCACTGGCTCACTGTGATGGCCCCCGGCCAGAACGTGGACATCGCCGATCTGCCCCCCGAGTTCCGGCGGGAACCGGCACCGAGCCGGCCGTCGGGCTGGATCGCGGCCCTGGAGAGCGCGGTGCAGAACGCCCTCGACCAGGGCAGGAGCGGCCTCATGGACGATTTCGGGCGCGAGTTCGAGAAGGCTTTGATCCTCAAGGCGCTGCAGCATACCGGCGGCCGGCGCATCGAAGCCGCGCAGCTGCTGGGGCTCGGGCGCAACACCCTCACCCGCAAGATCCAGGAACTGGGACTCGAGCAGGACGCTCCTTCCCGCTGACTCTGGGCAGGGGGCCGGCTGTGTGTTGTGGAATCGCGCCGTGTTTCACGGGGGGAGAAGGGCACGCGTTCGCTGTGCTCGATTTTGCGGGCCGTAGGGTGCCTTTTCACTTCGGGGGCGAGTAGACAACAAAAGGGAGGCGAAGGGTGGCGGGACGCACGTTGCGGGTGTTGTGCATCCACGGGGTGGGTCATCAGGAACAGGACACGGGCTGGCAAATCCGCTGGCAGGCGCTCGTCGCCGAGGGTTTGCAGCGCTGGGATCCGGAGATCCGGCCCGAATTCCGTTTCACTGCATACGACGCCCTGTTCGATGCCGCGGAGCTGGACGCCGCCACCGTGGCCGAAGCGATGCTCAGGCTGTCCGCCAGCGGGATCGTCCACGGTATCGGCGACCTCTTTCGGCGGCGGCGCGGCTTCGGCGCCGTGGCGGAACGGGTACGCTGGACCGCGGGGATGGTGGCCCAGTGGGCGGCGGACGAGGCGCTGCGGGCCAGCACGCGCCAGGCGGTCAAGGACGATCTGGAGGCATTCGAGCCCGAGCTGATCCTCGCCCACAGCCTGGGCTCTTTGATCGCTTACGATGTGCTCGCGCGGGAGCCCCTGCTCGCCAAAAGGCGTACCTTCGTCACCTTCGGCTCCCAGATCGGAAATCCCTTCGTACGCTCCATCTTCGGCGGGCGCATCGTAGGGCTCGCTCCGGCGCGGGCCTGGTTCCATCTGTATAACGCAGAAGACGACGTGTTCACCGCGCCGCTGCGGTTGGCTACCCCCAACTTCGAGCAGGTGGACACTTTCTTCGACATCGAGGGCCTCGGCGATCACGCGGCAGAGGAGTACCTGCGCCACGAAAACACCGCGGACCGGGTATGGCGGACGCTCGCGCTGCCGCGGGAGCCCTCCCGGGCCCTCGCCCGCACCTATGCCGGCGTGGCCCAGGCCAGCGCCAGGCCCAGGCGGCGAGCGCTGCTCGCGGGCATCAACGACTATCCCAATCCTGCGGACCGACTGGAAGGCTGCGTCAACGACGTGTTCGAAATGAGCGCCGTGCTGCAGGAGCTGGGGTTCGATCCTTCCGACATCCGGGTGGTATTGAACGAGCGCGCCACCGCCCAGGGTGTGAAGGATCGGCTCCACTGGCTGCTCGAGGACGCGGGACCAGAGGACCTGCGGGTGTTTTATTACAGCGGTCACGGAGCCCAGATCCCGGGCTACGGCGGACGGGACGAGGTGGACCACATCGACGAATGCCTGGTCACCTACGACTTCGACTGGACCCCGGAGCGCGCTTTGATCGACGACTGGTTTTGCGAGCTCTACAGCCAGCTTCCTTACGAGACCCATTTCGTTGCCATCCTCGATTGCTGCCATTCCGCTGGCATGACCCGCAACGGTCTGCCCAAGGCGCGCGGACTCAACCCGCCAGACGATGTCCGACATCGCTCGCTGCGGTGGGACGCGGACCGGGAAATGTGGGTACCACGCACACTGCGGCTGGCGGAGGAAAAGCTGCTCAAGTCCACCGCCGATCGGTCGGCCTACCTGGGCAGCAGCGGCGCGAGCAAGCGCCTCGGGCGTGCCGTGCCGCTGTGGACGGTGGAGCAGGATTACGCCCGGGCGAAGAAGGCTTACCGGCACAACGGTCCCTATATTCCGCTGCTGCTCCAGGCATGCCGGGAGGAGGAGCTCGCCTACGAATACCGCCACGGGGTGACCTCTTACGGGGCGTTCACCTATTGCCTCACCCGGCTCTTGCGCAGCCTCAAGCGGCAGCGCAAGCCGGTCACCTTCGATGCCCTGGTCGGCCGTGCGGGCAAGCGGCTCGCGGAGCTGGGCTATGCCCAGCACCCCGTCCTGGTCGGGCCGGCGGTGAAGCGCAAGGCGCCCGTTCCATACCTCGCATAGCCCCTTGCCGATCGCGGCGATCGAGGGTCGATGAGGTCGGCGGAATCGACGGGCGGCTGCCGCTCTCGTGGACGGGAAAGCCAGACTCGTCAGGGGCCGCTGGCGGCGCCAAGGGAGAGAGTGCGGGACGGCAACCTCGCGACCCGTCAGCGCGGGCGATGCCGACGGTCCCCATCGGCTTCTCTAGCGGAAAAAGCACCGCGCCCGACAGACCGTTTGCGGGCGCGGCGTGCGCCTCGGAGGAGACGGAGGAAAAAAAAAGCGCGGGCGCGGTCAGCCGGCCGCGCCTCCCAGGTATTGGGCGCGATCGATGCCGTGCTTTTTGAGCAACTTGCCAAAGGCGCGGCGTTCCTTGCCCACCAGCCGGGCGGCGGCGGACACGTTGCCGCGGCTCTTGGCGAGCGCCTGCACGAGAAACGCCCGTTCAAATTCCGCGATCACCCGTTCTTTGGCCTGACGGAAGCCCAAGTCGAAATTCACGGGTATCGGCGACGCCAGGGCCGCATGCGATGGCGCAAGGCCCAGCGCCGCCGGGGGGATGCTGAGCTGCGGGCCGTCGGCCCGCAGGAACTCCCGATGGATTAGGTTTTTCAGCTCGCGCACGTTGCCAGGCCAGGGGTGGCGGGCGAGCAGCGCCGCGGAGGCCGGGTCGAGGGTCTTCTCCGGCTGGCCGTACAAGCGGGCGAAGCGTCGGATGAAATGTTTCGCAAGTAGGATGGCGTCGCCTGGACGCTCCCGCAGCGGAGGGAGAGTAATGGGCAAGATCGCCAACCGGTAGATCAAGTCCTGACGAAAGCGGCCTCCCTTCACCAGTTGGGTCACGTCGGCGTTGCTGGCGGCGATGAGGCGCACGCGGCCGGCAATGCCCTGGTGCGCGCCCAGCGGCCAGTACACCGGGTCCTCAAGAAACCGCAGCAGCAGAGCTTGACCCTTGGGGGTAAGAGACTCGATCTCGTCGAGAAACAGGGTACCGCCCGCGGCGTTGGCCACCCGTGCAGCCCGGTTTTCCTGGGCGTTGGTGAACGTGTCCCGGGCATGGCCGAAAAACCCGTTCTCCAGCAGGTGATCGGGAATGGCGCCGCAGTTGACTGGGATGAACGCCTCGTCACGCCGGGCGCTCAGGTAATGGATGGCGCGGGCGATCGATTCCTTGCCCGTGCCCGTCTCGCCCTGGAGGAACACGGTGGCGTCGCAGGCGGCGAGCTTGGGTACGAGACGCACCACGTCCAAAAACGCGGGCGAGGCGCCAACGAGCGGTGGTACGATGGATGGACCGAAATCGAAGGCGGCGGGGTCATCGCGTTGCATAGGACCGGACGGAACGTTGCGCCGTCAAAGCGGAAGGCGCTTTCTTTATGGCATAGGGGGGCGGAGAAGGCAAATCTAACAATCTGCGAAGTTTTGCTTATCACATTGATTTAAAAATATTTTTATAGCTGGCGATGGTGGGTGGTCGAGAGATAACGTCTTTCCCGAGGAGAGCGCCGGCTTGAAATCGACCCCCCCTGCCGCTAAGTATGGAGTGATTATCCGCAACTCCGTGTGGCACCGGCCGGGAGGAGGTCTATGGAAAAGCAAACCCAGTTCAGCATCTGGTATTTCATCCTCGCGGCCTTCGCCATCATCCTTTTGCATGACCTGTACACCACCTGGCGCACGGTCGAGCCCATTCCCTATAGCGAGTTCCAGAAGCTGCTGGCCGACGGCAAGGTGCGGGAGATCGCCATCGCCCAGGACTACATCCACGGGAAGTTGCGGGAGCCCATGCCCGACGGCCGCACCCAGTTCGTGACTACCCGGGTCGATCCGGCGCTCGCCAACGAGCTGCAGAAGTACGGGGTCACCTATACCGGGGTGGTACAAAGCACCTTTTTGCGGGATCTGCTCTCCTGGGTCGTGCCGGCAGTGGTGTTCTTCGCCCTGTGGATGTTCCTGATCAGGAAGTTCGCCGAAAAGCAGGGGCTCGGAGGCGGCTTCCTGTCCATCGGCAAGAGCAAGGCCAAGGTGTACGTGGAGCATCAGACCGGGGTCACTTTCGACGATGTGGCCGGGGTGGACGAGGCCAAGGAAGAGCTCAAGGAAGTGGTGGAGTTCCTCAAGGACCCCAAGCGCTACGGCCGCCTCGGGGCCCGCATTCCCAAGGGCGTGCTCCTGGTGGGGCCGCCCGGCACCGGCAAGACGCTGCTCGCCCGGGCGGTAGCGGGAGAAGCGGGGGTGCCCTTCTTCTCCATCAGCGGCTCCGAGTTTGTCGAGATGTTCGTGGGCGTGGGGGCAGCCCGGGTGCGGGATCTCTTTGAGCAGGCGCGCCAGAAGGCGCCGGCCATTATCTTCATCGACGAGCTGGACGCCTTGGGACGCGCTCGGGGCGCCTATCCCTGGGGCGGGCACGACGAGAAGGAGCAAACCCTCAACCAGCTCTTGGTGGAGATGGACGGCTTCGATCCCTCTTCTGGGCTGGTGATCCTGGCGGCCACCAACCGGCCCGAAATTCTGGATCCTGCCCTGCTGCGGGCTGGGCGCTTCGACCGGCAGGTGCTGGTGGATCGGCCGGACAAGCGGGGCCGAGTGCAAATCCTTCAGGTGCACGTGCGCAAGATCCGTCTGGATCCATCGGTGGATTTGGAAAAAGTGGCCGCCCTCACGCCGGGCTTTTCGGGCGCCGATCTGGCCAACCTAGTGAACGAGGCGGCGCTGCTCGCCACGCGCCGGGGCGCAGAGGCGGTCACGCTAGAGGATTTCACCAACGCGGTGGAGCGCATCGTGGCGGGGCTGGAGAAGCGCAACCGAGTCTTGAATCCCAAGGAGCGGGAGGTGGTGGCCCATCACGAAATGGGCCACGCCTTGGTGGCCATGTCGCTGCCCGGCACCGACCCGGTGCACAAGGTCTCCATCATTCCCCGGGGTATCGGCGCCCTAGGCTACACCATCCAGCGGCCCACCGAAGATCGCTTCCTCATGACCCGGGAGGAGCTGGAGAACAAGATGGCGGTGCTACTGGGCGGACGGGCCGCCGAGTACATCGTCTACGGCCATTATTCCACAGGCGCCGCGGACGATCTGGCCAAGGTGACCGACATCGCCCGCTCCATCGTCATGCGCTACGGCATGGACGAGAAGCTGGGACACGTGGCCTACGAGGAAGAGCGCAGGGGCCTGCTGGGCGGGCCTTCGGTACCGCTGCAGGAGCGCACCTACAGCGAAGAGACGGCGCGGGAGATCGACTGCGCGGTGCGCGGCATCGTGAAGAGGGCCTTCGACCGGGCGGTGGACATCCTGACCCGGGAGCGCCAGGTGCTGGAGCGGGGGGCGCGGCTGCTGCTGGAGAAGGAGACCCTGTTGGAGGAGGACCTGCAGGCGATCCAGGCCCAGTTGAAAGGGGAGCCGCAGGCAGCGCGGGCCCCGGAAGTGGTTCACTGACGCAAGGCGGCAGGGCGTCCCCGCGTAACGGCATCGTGAGGGAGGCAGGGGTGTTTCGTTATGCTCAACGCAGCCCACGCGATGCGGTTGGATTGGGTTTCGGGATTTGAGACCGATGATGGAATGGAGGTAAATAGGCGATGCTTGACCAGATCAAGCGTGTGGGCAAGGAAATCGGAGAGACCCTGGGGCGGGCCTGGGAGAACCTGGCCGAGGGCTGGCGGGAGCTTTTGTCCCGCTGCGGCAACGCCCTCACCCAATTCTCCCGCTCCAAGGAAAGCGGCACCGAGGAGGATCTGCCGGTGGCGTATCCGCGCTGGGGGCTGCTCGCCGGCGAGGTGATCGAGCGCGACCAGGAGATCCTGGTGCGCCTCGAGCTGCCGGGGCTGGAGAAGGAAGACTGCTCGGTGGTGGTGGAAGACAACACCCTGGTGGTGAGGGGCGAGAAGCGTTTCGACCGTGACACCCTGGGAGCCCACTACCACATCGTGGAGCGGGCCTATGGACGCTTTGAGCGAGCCATCCCCCTGCCCCGCCACGTGGAGGCCGAGCGGGCGGAAGCCACTTTCAGGAACGGAGTGCTCACGGTGCGCCTGCCGAAGGCGGGCAACGCCTCGCCCCGACGGATCGAGATCCATTGAGACCGGATCGTACCCATGAAGATGGAATGGGAGGAGCTCAAGCGCCAGTGGTCGCCTCTCGGCGTCTACGACAAGTTCGAGCAGGTGGTGGCGCTGGCGCTCACGTTCCTGATTTCCGTGATCATCGTGGTGGCTCTGGTGGAGCTCACCAAGGAGATCGTCCTGCTGGTGATCAGGGGTGCCTCGGATCTGCTGGAGTACAAGATTTTCCAATCGATCTTCGGGCAGATCATGACATTGCTCATCGCCCTGGAATTCAAGCATTCCATTCTCAAGATGGCCCAGCGGGGCGAGAGCATCATCCAGGCGAAGACGGTGTTCCTGATCGCCCTCATGGCGCTGGCGCGTAAGTTCATCATCCTGGACATCCAGGAGACCAGCGCCGGCACCATCGCCGCCCTGGCCGCGGCGGTGCTCACCCTGAGCGCTGGCTATTGGCTGGTGCGCGAGCGCGGCGCTTCCACCGGGGGCGAGCCTAAGAGCGCTCCGCTGGCGAAAGTGGGCTCCATCGCAGGCAGCCGGGACGGCTGAAGGCCCGTGCACCCTGCGGGCTTCACTGCGGCCCGCGGAAAGGCCAAGTGGCGTTCGGCAGGGGCAGGGGGCCCGCTTCCGTGAGCTGGAAGAGCTGCCACGATCGATGCGGGCCGTCCTGGCACAGGCCGAAGCGAAACGGCAGGCCTTCCCGTCCTGGGATATAAAAGCGCAGGTCGTAGAACCACACACAGGTGGACGGATTGCCTTGCTCCACCCGGAGCAGCGCGGGGTAGGCGGCGAACCAGCGGAAAAATGCGAGCCCCGGCTGGCGCCA
>NZ_DAIRTR010000079.1:0-5624 GCF_036803785.1 Pelomicrobium sp.
GTTTTAAGGCGCGCCCGAGACGCTTCCGTGGTCGTGCTCGCCAAGCCCATGGACCCGCGCTTTGCCCTCTTCCCTCCCCCTCCCAGCGGGAGAAGGCAGCGGGAAGAGCGGTGAATGATCGGCTCACCGTTCACCGCAGGTTTGAATGGCCTCCAGAGCGGCGAGGCGTAACGACTGGCGACCCAGCTCCAAGCTTGACCCAAAGGAGCCGCCTCATCAAGCGTAAGCTCTGAAAATTAAGTTAATTTTTGTGGAGCGGCGGACCGGCGGGCAGGCTTTCCGCCGCATTCATTCGACGGTCACCGACTTGGCCAGATTGCGCGGCTTGTCCACGTCGGTGCCTTTCTGCAGCGCCACGTGGTAGGCGAGTAGCTGGAGCGGGACGACGTGCAGGATCGGGCTCAGCAACCCCGCATGGTCGGTCATCTGGATGATGTGCACACCTTCGCTTTCCTGGATCTGGCTGTCGGCGTCGGCGAAGACGTACAGCTCCCCGCCCCGGGCCCGCACCTCCTGGAGGTTGGACTTGAGCTTCTCCAGCAGGAGATCATTGGGCGCCACCGCCACCACTGGCATGTTCCGGTCCACCAGGGCGAGCGGCCCGTGCTTGAGCTCGCCCGCGGGATAGGCCTCGGCGTGGATGTAGGAGATCTCCTTGAGCTTGAGCGCCCCCTCCATGGCGATGGGATAGTGGATGCCACGGCCGAGGAACAGGGCATGCTCCTTTTCCGCGAATCGCTGGGACCAGGCGACGATCCTGGACTCCAGGTCCAGGATCCGGGTCAGGGCCGACGGTAGGTGCCGCAGCGCCGCAATGTGCCGCTTTTCTTCCTCGGGGGTGAGCCGGCCGCGGAGTTTTGCCAGCACCAGGGTGAGCAAAAACAGGGCGGCCAACTGGGTCGTGAAGGCCTTGGTGGAGGCCACGCCGATCTCGGGACCCGCCCGGGTGAGGAAGCGCAGGTCTGCCTGGCGAATGAGGGCGCTCTCCGGCACGTTGCAGATGGCCAGGGTGTACCGGTGTCCCAACGCCTTGGCGTGCGCGAGGGCGGCCAGCGTGTCGGCCGTCTCTCCCGACTGGGAGATCGCCACCACCAGGGCGTCGGGGTTGGGGACGCTCTCCCGGTAGCGGTATTCGCTGGCGATTTCCGGGTGACAGGGGATGCGGGCGACCCGCTCGATCCAGTAGCGGGCCACCAGGCCGGCGTGGAAGCTGGTGCCGCAGGCAACGATGGTGACGGCGTTCACCCGTGCCAACACTTCCTGGGCGTCCACACCGAAGAGCTGGGGCGAGAGGGAAGAGGCGCCGGTCACCATCTCCAGGGTCGCCGCCACCGCCCCTGGCTGCTCGAAGATCTCCTTCTGCATGAAATGCCGGTAATGCCCCAGCTCTACCGCATCGGCGGTCAGCTGGGACAGGTGCACGCTGCGCTCCACCGCGTTGCCCGCCGCATCCACGATCCGGTAGCGGTCGAGCGCCAGTTCGGCCACGTCCCCTTCTTCCAGGTAGATCATGCGCTGGGTTACCTGGAGCAGGGCGGAGGCGTCGGAGGCCGCGAAGTTTTCCCCGTCGCCCAGGCCCAACAGAAGCGGCGCCCCCATGCGCGCCACCACCAGCCGCTCGGGCTCCTGGGCCGAGAGGACGGCGATGGCGTAGGCGCCATGAAGCTCGGCCACTGCCCGACGGGTGGCGACGAATAGGCCCTCGCCCTGGCGCAGATAATGTTCGATGAGGTGGGCGATGACCTCGGTGTCGGTGTCGGAGGCAAAGGCGTAGCCGGCCTCGGTCAGTCGCCGGCGGATGGTTTCGTGATTCTCGATGATGCCGTTGTGCACCACCGCCAGGCCGCTGCCGCTCACGTGGGGGTGGGCGTTGCGCTCGGTGGGGGCGCCGTGAGTCGCCCAGCGGGTGTGGGCGATACCCAGGCGGCCGTTCAGGCCCTCTTGCTCCGCTCGCCGGGCGAGCTCCGCCACCCGGCCCACGCTCCGCAGCCGCTTGAGCCCCCCGTCGATGACGGCGAGTCCCGCCGAGTCATAGCCGCGGTATTCCAGGCGGCGCAAGCCTTCCAGCAGGATGGGCACGACGTTGCGTTGCGCCACGGCGCCGACGATTCCGCACATGTCAGGAAAAGCTCAAAGAAGTAAACTCCCGGGGCCCCGCTTTCCTCCCGGCCTCACTTGTCCCGCTTCTTCACCGGCCGTTTCCAGTTCTCTACCGTCACCTGGGGTGCCCGGGAGAGGGTGAGCTTGCCGGCCGGGGCGTCCCGGGTAAGGGTGGTGCCAGCCCCCAGGGTCGCCCCCTTGCCCACCTTGACCGGAGCGACCAGCTGGGTATCGGAGCCGATGAAGGCGTCGTCCTCGATTACTGTACGGTGCTTCTGCGCCCCGTCGTAGTTGCAGGTAATGGTGCCAGCGCCGATGTTCACGTCGCGGCCCACGGTGGCATCGCCCACGTAAGCCAGGTGATTGGCTTTGCTCGCTCGGCCGATCTCGCTATTCTTGACCTCGACGAAATTGCCGATGTGCACCTCCTCGGCCAGGCGCGCCCCCGGACGCAGTCGGGCGTAGGGACCGATGCGGCAGTCATTGCCCACTTCCGCCTCCTCGATCAACGTGTAGGGCAGAATCTCCACTCCCGCGCCGATGCGGGCGTCCCGCAGGATGGCGTAGGGCCCCACCCGGGTGTGATCCCCGAGCACAACATTGCCCTCGAACACGCAGCCCACGTCGATCACCACCTCGCGCCCGCAGATGAGCTCGCCGCGGACATCGATGCGCTCGGGGTCCAACAAGGTCACCCCTTGCGCCATCAGGCGCTCCGCCTGCCGTCGCTGGTAGCAGCGCTCAAGAGTCGCGAGATCGCGCTTGCTGTTGACCCCAAGGACTTCGTCCACCGTCCCGGGCTGCACGGTAGCGACCGGGAAGCCTTCCTCCACCGCCATTTTCACCACGTCGGTGAGATAGTACTCGCCCTGGGCGTTGTCGGTGCCGAGTCGCGCGAGCCACTGGGCGAGCCTGCGGGCGGGGGCCGCCAGGATGCCGGTGTTGATCTCCCGGATCGAGCGCTCCCGGGCCGAGGCGTCCTTGTGCTCCACGATGCGCACCACCCGCCCGGCGCTGTCGCGCACGATGCGCCCGTATCCGGTCGGGTCGTCCACTTCGGCCGTGAGCAGCGTCAGCCGCTCGTCGGCCCGCCCCTCCAGCATGCGCCGCAGGGTCGCCTCCCCGATGAGGGGCACGTCCCCGTAGAGCACCAGGATCACCCCTGCGGGATGCAAGCGGGGCAGGGCGATCGCCAAGGCATGGCCGGTGCCGAGCTGGGGCTCCTGGCGCACGAAAAGCGCGCCGCAGCCAGCGAACGCCTCGGGCACCTGCTCCCCTCCGTGGCCATAGACCACGCAGAGGGTCCGGGGCTCGAGCCGCCGGGCAGTCTCCATCACGTGGGCAAGCAGCGGTCGGCCCGCCAGGGGATGAAGCACCTTGGGCAGGCGGGAATGCATGCGGGTCCCCTTGCCGGCGGCGAGGATGGCGATGTCCAGGACAGTCATGGAGAAAACTTGAGCAAAAACGATGCCTGCCAATCTTGGCGGCTCGGCTGCGAGCCCGAAACACGTGAGGCAGTATAAATGACGAAGGCAGCCCGCAGGCTGCCCTTCGAACACGGAAGCACGCGGGGCGTCTTACCCTTTGCGCGCCTTGCGCAGTTTCTGGATCGCCGCGAGTTGGGCGGCAGCCTCGGCCAGCTCCGCCTGGGCCTTGGCGATCTCCAGCTTGGAGGTCTTGTTTTGCAGCGCCTCCTCCGCCGCTCGCTTCGCTTCCAGCGCCTTGGCCTCGTCCAGGTCGGCGGCGCGTACCGCCGTGTCCGCCAACACGGTCACCCCGCTTGGCTGGACCTCCAGAATGCCGCCCGAGACGACCACCAGTTCCTCCTCGTCCTTGAGCGGCACTTTGATGCGCAGCGCCCCCGGCTTGATGCGGGTGAGGAGCGGCGTATGGCGCGGGTAGATGCCAAGTTCCCCCATTTCCCCCGGCGCCACCAGAAACTCGGCCGGCCCGGAGTAGATGGATTCCTCCGCGCTCACCACTTCCACATGCATGGTGGTTCCCATGGGGGCCTCCTTACTGGAGCGTCTTCGCTTTCTCGAACGCTTCGTCGATGGTGCCCACCATGTAGAACGCCTGCTCCGGCAGATGGTCGCACTCGCCGTTGACGATCATCTTGAAGCCGCGGATGGTTTCCTTGAGGGGCACGTACTTGCCGGGACTGCCGGTAAAGACTTCGGCGACGAAGAAGGGCTGGGAGAGGAAGCGCTGGATCTTACGGGCCCGGGCCACCACCAGCTTGTCCTCAGGGGAGAGCTCGTCCATGCCCAGGATGGCGATGATGTCACGCAGCTCCTTGTAGCGCTGCAGGGTCGCCTGCACGGCGCGGGTGGTGTTGTAGTGCTCTTCGCCGATCACGTTGGGGTCCACCTGGCGCGAGGTGGAATCCAGGGGGTCGACGGCGGGGTAGATCCCCAAGGCGGCGATGTCGCGAGAGAGCACCACGGTGGCGTCCAGGTGGCCGAAGGTGGTGGCGGGGGACGGGTCGGTCAGGTCGTCCGCCGGCACGTATACGGCTTGGATCGAGGTAATGGAGCCGGTTTTGGTGGAGGTGATGCGCTCCTGAAGCCTGCCCATCTCCTCGGCGAGCGTCGGCTGATAGCCCACGGCGGAAGGCATACGGCCGAGCAACGCCGACACTTCCGTTCCGGCGAGCGTATAGCGGTAGATGTTGTCGATGAACAGCAGCACATCCCGGCCCTCGTCACGGAAATACTCCGCGATGGTGAGGCCCGTCAGCGCCACCCGCAGCCGGTTGCCGGGAGGCTCGTTCATCTGGCCGTAGACCAGGGCCACCTTATCCAGCACCTGGGATTCCTTCATTTCGTGGTAGAAGTCGTTGCCCTCCCGGGTGCGCTCGCCGACGCCCGCGAACACCGAGTAGCCGGAGTGCTCGATGGCGATGTTGCGAATGAGCTCCATCATGTTGACCGTCTTGCCCACGCCGGCGCCGCCGAACAGCCCGATCTTGCCCCCCTTGGCGAAGGGGCAGATCAGGTCGATCACCTTGATGCCGGTCTCGAGCAGCTCCTGGGAAGGGGAGAGCTCCTCGAAGCTGGGTGCCTTGCGATGGATGGGCATGGTCTTGTCGGCGCCGATGGGACCCGCCTCGTCGATCGGGCGACCCAATACGTCCATGATGCGCCCCAGGGTCTTGGGCCCGACCGGCACCGAGATGGGGGCGCCAGTGTTTTTCACCTTCATGCCGCGGCGCAGGCCGTCGGAGGAACCGAGGGCGATGGTGCGCACCACTCCGTCGCCCAATTGCTGCTGCACCTCCAGGGTCAGCCCGATCTCGTCCATGGTAAGGGCGTCATAGACGCGGGGCATGTGCTCGCGGTCGAACTGGACGTCCACCACCGCGCCGATGCACTGGACAATCGTTCCTTCAGTCATGGTTCCTTCTTCCTTCCGATTACGAAATCGCCACCGGGCGCCGGCAGCCTCGCCTGGTCACAACGGTTCTGCGCTCACGCGATCGCAGCCGCGCTGTCTGCGATCTGGTCTCGTCGTAACGTTCGCCT
>NZ_DAIRTR010000079.1:5724-14327 GCF_036803785.1 Pelomicrobium sp.
CGTTAGCCTCGCCCGATCGCCAACACGCACCTCTCTCACGCGATCGCAGCCGCGCTGTCTGCGATCTGGTCTCGTCGTAACGTTCGCCTGCGCTCACGTTAGCCTCGCCCGATCGCCAACACGCACCTCTCTCACGCGATCGCAGCCGCGCCGCTTACGATCTCCGAGATCTCTTTGGTGATGGCCGCCTGACGGGTCTTGTTGTAGATCAGCGTCAGCTCGTCGATCAGGTTGCCCGCGTTGTCGGAGGCAGCCTTCATGGCCACCATGCGGGCACTCTGCTCTGAGGCCATATTCTCCACCACGTATTGGTACACCTGGGCTTCCGTCGCTCGGGTGAACACGGCGTCTAACAGGGGTTTGGCCTCGGGCTCGTACAGGTAGTCCCACAGGCCGGTGCCCGCCAGTCCGGTGATCGGCTTGCCCTCGTAGTCCGTGAGCTGCTGGGGAATGGGCAGCATCTGGGCCTGCATCGGCTCCTGGCGCATGGTGTTGACGAAGCGGTTGTAGAAGGCGTACAGCTCGTCGATCCGGCCCTCGCTGTAGCTATCGAGCAGCACTTTGACCGGCCCGATCAGCTTCTCCAGGTGGGGCGTGTCGCCCAGGTTGGTGACGTGGGAGACGATGTTGGCGCCCATGCGTTGCATGAAGCCGAAGCCTTTGTTGCCGATGGCGCACACGTCGATTTCGATCCCGCGCGCTTGCCACTCTTTCATCTGGTTGACTGCCAGGCGCAGCACGTTGGTGTTTAGGCCGCCGCACAGCCCCTTGTCCGAGGTCACCACGATGATGCCCACGCGCCGCACCTGCTCCCGTTTGACGAGAAACGGGTGTTTGTACTCGGTATGGGCCCGGGCGAGGTGCATCATCACCCGCGCGATGTTGAGGGCGTAGGGGCGCGAGGCGCGCATGCGCTCCTGGGCCTTGCGCATCTTGGAGGCGGCCACCATCTCCATCGCCTTGGTGATCTTCTGCGTGTTCCTGATGCTTTTGATCTTGTTGCGTATCTCGCGGCTTCCGGCCATGGCGCGATCTTCCTCGAGCAGCTCTTCAGAAGGTGGCAGTCTTCTTGTACGCTTCGATGGCCGCGGCAAGCGCCTTTTCCGTGTCCCCATCCAGGTCCTTGGTCTCCTCGATCTTTGCCAGGATCTGGGGATGCTGGCTCTTCATGTAGGCGCGCAGGCCCGCTTCGAAGGCGAGACACTGCTTGACGTCGATGTCGTCCACGTAGCCGTTATTCACTGCGTACAGGGTCAGGGCCATCTCGGCCACCGACAGGGGGGAGTACTGGGGCTGCTTCATCAGCTCCGTCACCCGGCGCCCCCGCTCAAGCTGCCGCCGAGTGGTCTCATCCAGGTCGGAAGCGAACTGAGCGAAAGCCGCCAGCTCCCGGTACTGGGCGAGCGCTAGACGCACGCCGCCGCCCAATTTCTTGATTACTTTGGTCTGGGCCGCGCCCCCCACTCGCGACACCGAGATGCCGGCGTTGATGGCGGGCCGGATACCGGCGTTGAACAGATCGGTCTCGAGGAAGATTTGCCCGTCGGTGATGGAGATCACGTTAGTCGGGATGAACGCCGTCACGTCCCCCGCTTGGGTCTCGATGATAGGCAAAGCGGTCAAAGAGCCGGTCTTGCCCTTCACGGCACCCTTGGTGAACCGCTCCACATAGGCCTCGTTCACCCGGGCGCCGCGCTCGAGCAGCCGGGAGTGGAGGTAGAACACGTCTCCCGGGTACGCCTCCCGTCCGGGCGGGCGGCGCAGGAGCAGGGAAATCTGCCGATAGGCCCAGGCGTGCTTAGTCAGGTCATCGTAGATGATGAGGGCATCCTGGCCGCGGTCGCGGAAGTACTCGCCCATGGTGCAGCCGGCGTAAGGGGCGATGTACTGCATGGCCGCCGATTCGGAAGCGGAAGCCGCCACCACGATGGTGTAGTCCATCGCCCCGTGCTCTTCGAGCTTGCGGATCACATTTTTGATGGTGGAGGCCTTCTGGCCGATGCCCACGTAGATGCAGAAGAGGTCTTTGCCTTTTTGGTTGATGATGGTGTCCACCGCCACTGCGGTCTTGCCAGTCTGACGGTCGCCGATGATGAGCTCCCGCTGGCCGCGTCCGATGGGCACCATGGCGTCGATGGCTTTGAGACCGGTCTGCACCGGCTGGGACACCGATTTGCGCCAGATCACTCCCGGGGCGATCTTCTCGATGGGGTCGGTGAGCTTAGCGTTGATGGGTCCCTTGCCGTCGATGGGCTGTCCGAGGGCATTGACCACGCGTCCGATCAGCTCGGGTCCGACCGGCACCTGGAGGATGCGGCCCGTGCATTTGACGGTGTCGCCCTCGGTGATGTGCTCGTAGTCGCCCAGCACTACCCCCCCCACCGAGTCCCGCTCCAGGTTGAGTGCTAGGCCGAAGGTGTTGCCGGGAAACTCCAGCATCTCTCCCTGCATCACGTCGGCGAGCCCGTGGATGCGCACGATGCCGTCGGTCACCGACACCACCGTGCCTTCGGTGCGCGTCTCGGCCGTGACCGCCAGGTTCTGGATCTTGCTCTTGATCAGCTCGCTGATCTCGGAAGGATTAAGCTGCATGGTCACTCCTCGAAAATATCGCCGCCGCTGCAGGCAGCGCCGGCATCAATTCCGCTGCTTCAAGCCGCCAGGGCTGCCGCCATGGCCTGCAGTTTGCCGCGCACCGACGCGTCCAGCACTTCGTCGCCCACGTGGATGCGCACTCCGCCGATCAGCTCCGGCTCGACCCTTACCCTAGCGCTCACCTCGCGCCGGTACTTCGCCTTGAGCCATTGCACCAGCTCGGCTTTCTGGGCTTCGTCCAGCTCGTAGGCCGACTCGATTTCCACCTCCAGCACGCCTTCTTGCTGCCGCCGCAGCTCCTCGTAGAGCTCCCGGATCTGGGGCAGCAGCGCAAGGCGCCCATTGTCGATCAGCACCAGGATGAAGTTGCGGGCCTCGGCGGTGAGCCCTTCGCCGCAGATGCCGAGGAAGAGGTCAGCGAGCCGCTTGCGAGTCACGAGGGGGTTACCCAGCAGGACGCGCACATGAGGATGCTCGGCCACGGCGCACGCCAGCGCCAGCATTTCGGACCAGCGGGCGAGCGCCTGCTGCTCGCTAGCCAGCTTGAATACGGCCTCGGCGTAGGGCCGCGCAATGGTGATGGGCTCGGCCATGGCGTGCCTACAGCTCCTTTTCGATCTGGGCCAGAATGTCCCGGTGGACCTTGGGGTCCACCTCCCGGCGCAGGATCTTTTCGGCACCCGCAACCGCCAGCGCCGCCACCTGCTGCCGCAGCGCCTCCTTGGCGCGAAACACCTCCTGCTCGATCTGGGCCTTGGCGCTGGCGATCAGCCGCTCGCCCTCTTGCTTGGCGGCAGCCTTGGCCTCTTCGATGATCTGGGCAGACTGACGCTCGGCGTTCGCCAGGATCTCGGCAGCCTGGTGCTTGGCCTCCCGCAGAATCTCCGACGAGCGCCGGCCTGCCAGCTCGAGCTCGTGCTTGCCGCGCTCCGCCGCCGCGAGGCCATCGGCGATCCGCTTCTGGCGCTCTTCCATGGCCCGCATCAAATAGGGCCAGATCAGCTTCATCGTGAACACGACGAGCAGAATGAAGGTGATCATCTGCCCGATGATCGTGACGTTAATGTTCACTGGAGCGCTCCTCTCAAGTCCCCGGCACCCGGCGCATTAGCCGCCGGCCGCTTTCTGTACCACCGCGAGGAAGCCAAACGGGTCGGCGAACAGTACGTACAGACCCATCGCCGCGCTGATCATGGGCACGGCGTCCACCAGGCCCGCCACCAGGAAGAAGCGGCCCGTGAGCATGGGCATCAGCTCCGGCTGGCGGGCGAGCCCCTCCAGGAAGCGGCCTCCCAACAGGCCCACGCCGACGGCGGCGCCGAGCGCCCCCAGCCCCAGCATGAGGGCTACACCGATCATCGCGAGGCCGTGCACGTTGCCAAGAATAGCGATTGTTTCCATTTTTTCTCCCGAAGTTGATGGTCAAAGAAAGCGAAATCAGTGGGTCTCGTGGGCCATGCTGAGGTAGACGATGGTGAGCATCATGAAGATGTAGGCCTGCAGCGTAATGATCAGGATGTGGAACACGGCCCACGGCCAGGACAGCAGCGGCTGGATATAAAAAGGCAGCAGGGCGATCAAAATGAATACCATCTCGCCCGCGTACATGTTGCCGAAAAGCCGCAGCGCCAGGGACAGGGGCTTTGACAGGTCCTCGATGATGCGAAACAGGATGTTCACCGGCGCGAGCCACTTGCCGAAGGGGGCGTGGGTGACCTCGTGCAGGAAACCTCCGAGCCCCTTGATCTTGAAGTTGTAGTAGATCATGAGCAGGAAGACCGAGATCGACATGGCGAACGTCATGTTAGGGTCGGTGGTCGGCACTAGTTTCATGTGCACACCGAAGACCGCCAGGATGTCGATCGGCAGCAGATCCATGGCGTTACAGATGAACACCCACACGAAGATGGTAAGAGCGAGCGGAGCGATGAGCTCGCTCTTGCCATGGAACATCACTTTCACTTGGCTGTCGACGAACTCCACCAGCCATTCGACGAAGTTTTGCCATTTGCCGGGAACGTCGGAGGTGGCGTTTTTGGCCGCTTTGTAGAACAGGCCGAAAACGATGGCGCCCAAAAGGGCAGAAAAGAACAGGGTGTCGATGTGCAGAGTCCAGAAGCCACTGCCGATCTTGGCATTGGTCAGATGGCCGATGATGTATTCGGAGGCGGACTGAGGCGCTTGTGTGCTCATCGTTGTTTGATGACCGGAACGTCAAACCATAAAACCAGCCAATAGACTCCCAGGGTCCCGAGGTAGGTCAGAAACAGGGGCCAGAACCTGAGCTCTGCGAAAGCGATGAAAGTCGCCGCAAAGAGCGCCAGGGTGACGACGATCTTCAAGAATTCCGCCACGTACCCGGCCCGCCACTGCTTTTCGAGCGTCCCCCCGGCAGCGGCCCGAACCGTCAACGCGTAAACGAGGCTCGGGACGAAGCCGATGGCCCCGCCGGCGCTGGCCGAAGCTACCGCCAATTTCCCTCCCCAGACGGCCGCGAGCAGCGCGCCGAGCACGGTGACCGCGATCTGGGCATAGATGACGCGTGCGATCGTCCGATTCACGGCCCCAGGGGCATCCGCCGGCGGGCAGCCCACGCAAAAGACTAAAAATTTTACTGGGCGTCCTCAAAGCCCGTCAACGGCGATCGCACGCAATGAACGGGGAGAGAGAAGAAAAATATTTTATTATCAATTACTTATAATTTACCTTGTTCATGCTGCGCTGCATTAATGACGGGAGGCGACGCCCAGCCTGCTCAAGAGGTGTTCCAGCTGCTCCAGGGTGACGTAGTGCAGGATGAGCCGCCCCCGGCCCCGGGCTCCCGGCTTGATCTCCACCCTGGTCCCGAGCGCCGCAGCCACTTCCTCCTCCAGCCGGCGCACGTCTCGATCGACCCGCCGGGCCTTGGGAGCTTCGGCCGTGGCGCCGCCTCTCTGGACCAGGCGCTCCGTCTCCCGTACCGAGAGCTGCTTCGCCACCACGAGCCGAGCGGTTTGCACCTGTTGCGCCGCTGGAAGGGCAAGCAACGCCCGGGCGTGGCCCATGTCCAGCGTGCCCTCCAGAAGCAGCTCCTGAACTGGCTGGGCCAGGTGGAGAAGCCGTAGCAGGTTGGTGACCGCACTGCGGGAGTAGCCCAGGGCCTCGGCCGCCTGCTGGTGGGTCATGCCGAACTCCTCGGTCAAGCGCTGAATCCCCCGGGCCTGCTCCAAGGGGTTCAGGTCCTCCCGCTGGATATTCTCGATCAGCGCCATGGCGAGGGCCGCCTCGTCCGGGACCTCCCGCACCACCACCGGGATCTCCCTGAGGCCCGCCAACTGAGCGGCGCGCCAACGGCGCTCGCCGGCGATGATCTCGTAGCGCCCGTCCCCCTGGGGTCTCGCCAGGATGGGCTGCATGATCCCTTGCGCCTTGATGGAGTCCGCCAGGGCTTGGAGGGACGCCTCGTCCATTCGAACTCGGGGCTGGTAGCGCCCGGGGCACAGCGCTGTGACCTCGAGCGTCCGCACCTCCTCCGATCGGGAGGCTTGGCCAGTGGCGTCCAGGAGGGCGTCCAGTCCCCGCCCCAGTCCTTTCACTTTTGCCATGATGGATGCCCTTTCTTTAGGTTTGGCCCGCCTCCGGCACCGGGTGCCGGTTGAGCAGTTCCCCGGCCAAGGCCAGGTACGCCTGACATCCTTTGGAGGTCCGGTCGTGCTGCAACACGGGGACGCCAAAGCTGGGGGCTTCCGCCAGCCGCACGTTGCGCGGGATCACGGTACGGTAGACCTTGTCGCCGAAATGCTGCACCAGCTGGGCGGACACTTGCAGGGAAAGGGTGTTGCGCGGGTCGAACATGGTGCGCAGCAGCCCCTCGATCTCCAGGCGCGGATTGAGATGGGCCCGCACCCGACGGATGGTCTGCACCAGGTCGGACAACCCCTCCAGGGCATAGTATTCGCACTGCATCGGAATCATCACCGAGTGGGCGGCGGTCAGCCCATTGACTGTGAGCAAGTTCAGCGCCGGCGGGCAATCGAGGAAAATGAAGTCGTAGGCCTCTTCCACTTCCGCCAGCGCCCGCTTGAGGCACGACTCCCGGTCGGGCAATTCCACCAGCTCCACTTCCGCTCCCGCCAACTCCCGGTTGGCAGGAAGCAGATGGTAGCCGCAGGGCTGTCCGGTGATCAGGATGTCCTTGATTCTCGCTTGGCCCAGCAGCACGTGATAGACGGTGCGGGAAAGCTTGCGCTTGTCCACGCCGCTGCCCATGGTGGCGTTGCCCTGAGGATCCAGATCCACCAGCAACACCCGGCGGGAAGCCGCCGCCAGGCTGGCCGCCAGGTTCACGCTGGTGGTGGTCTTGCCGACGCCCCCTTTCTGATTCGCGACCGCCAGAATCCGTGCCATGGTCCCGCTTCCTTCCTGCCAAAACGTCAGGCCTCGGGCGATTCTGCGCCGGGCGGCGCTTCCTTGCGCAGAAGCACCACGTGTCGGGCTGCCTCCAGGCCCGGGACTTGGAGGGACACCACCTGCTCCACCCGGTAGAGGGAAGGGATTGCCTCCAGCTCCTCCCTCGGGTACTCCCCTTTCATCGCCAATATTTGCCCCCCTGGGCGAACCAGATGGCCCGCCAGCCGCAGCAGCTGCGGCAGTGCCGAGAAAGCCCGGGAGACGATCCCATCGAAGGCAGTGGGCGGCGTCCAGCCTTCTACCCGCTGCCGCGCCACGGTCACGTTGGCGAGCCCGAGCTCCGCTTTTGCTTGGACGAGAAACGCCGCTTTTTTCTGGCGGCTCTCGATCAAGGTGACTTCCAGCGCCGGCCGGGCGATGGCCAGGGGTATTCCCGGCAACCCCGCCCCGCTGCCCACATCTGCGATTCGTGGCCCCTCGATCAAAGGCAAAATCGCAAGCGCATCCAATAGATGGTGCGTGACCATGCGGTCGAGCGCGCAAATCGCCGTGAGGCTATAAACCCGATTCCACTTCGCCAGCAAGGCGATATAGTCGAGAAGGCGCTGGATCCCCTCGGGCGCCAGCCCCAGGCCCAACCGGGCGAGCCCTTCTTCCAGGCGCCGGGCTTCCCTTAAGCCCGCTTCTTCTGCTCTGGCCTTGGCGTGCAGGAGAGACCCCGTTTGAGATGCACCAGCAGGAGAGAAATCGCCGCCGGGGTCACCCCCGAGATCCGGGCCGCCTGGCCTAGCGTTTCGGGCCGGTGGAGGTTCAACTTTTGCTGCACCTCCACCGACAGTCCGCGCACCGTGGTGTAGTCCAGATCTTGGGGCAGGCGGGTCGATTCCAGGCTGCGCTGACGCGCCACCTCATCCCTCTGCCGCTCGATGTACCCATGGTACTTGGCCTGGATCTCCACCTGTTCGGCGGCTTGGGTATCCTCCAGCCCAGGCCCCACGCCGGGCAGGGTCATCAGGCGGCGGTACGTGACCTCCGGCCGCCGCAATAGCTCCAGGGCAGAGACCTCCCGCTCCAAGGGTTTGCCGAAAAGACGCGCTTGCGCCTGCGGATCCAGCAAGCGCGGGTTGACCCAGGTATTCTTGAGCCGCTCCTGCTCCCGGGCGATGGCGTCCCGCTTGCGGCAGAAGCGCTCCCAGCGCACGTCGTCCACCAGACCGAGCCGCCGCCCGGTTTCGGTGAGCCGCAGATCCGCATTGTCCTCCCGCAGGCTCAAGCGGTATTCGGCCCGGCTCGTGAACATGCGATAGGGCTCGGTCACACCCCGCGTGATGAGGTCGTCCACCAGGACCCCCAGGTAGGCCTCGTCCCGGCGTGGGCTCCAGGGCTCCCGCTCCTGGACCTTAAGCGCTGCATTGATCCCCGCAAGCAGGCCCTGAGCCGCCGCCTCTTCGTAGCCCGTGGTGCCGTTGATCTGTCCGGCGAAGAACAGCCCCTCGATCTGTTTCGTCTCTAGGGAGCTCTTGAGCCACCGCGGATCGAAATAATCGTATTCGATGGCGTAACCGGGCCGGGTGATGTGGGCATTTTCCAAGCCGCGAATGGAGCGCACCACCGCCAAT
>NZ_DAIRTR010000080.1:0-14284 GCF_036803785.1 Pelomicrobium sp.
CGCCCACCCTCCAACTGGTGTGGCGGTCCATGGGTTCGGCGAGCCGCAGCTCGCCCCGGAGTCCTTCCTTCGTTGCCGGTTCCAGATCCGCCATGTTCATTCGTACCGACCCGTTAGCTGCCGCAGCCGAGCTGTTTCACCAGAATCGCCGGCACGCCCCCGATGGAGCCCGCTCCCATAGTGAGCACCACGTCCCCGTCCCGCGCCACCGCCACGATTGCCCGGGGAAGCTCCGTTACCGTTTCGACGAAGATGGGCTCCACGCCCCCCTGCACCCGCACCGCCCGCGCAAGCGAGCGCCCGTCCGCCGCCACGATGGGAGCCTCTCCTGCCGGGTAGACCTCGGTGAGGAGCAGCACATCGGCGGAGCAGAGCACTTTGGCGAAGTCCTCGAACAGATCCCGGGTGCGGGTGTAACGATGGGGCTGGAAGGCCAATACCAGCCGCCGTCCGGGGTAGGCGCCGCGCGCTGCTGCCAAGGTGGCAGCGATTTCCGCCGGGTGGTGACCGTAGTCGTCCACGAGGGCGAAGGTGCCGCCGGAAGGCAGAACGAGCTCGCCATAGCTCTGGAAGCGCCGCCCGACGCCGCGGAACTCGGATAAAGCCTTGGCGATCGCGTCGTCGGTGGCGCCCACCTCGAGCCCGACCGCCACCGCCGCCAGGGCGTTCAGCACGTTGTGTCGGCCCGGGAGATTGAGGGTGATGTCCAAGTCGCTTGCCGGCCACTGATGGCGTCGCGGCTCGGGGTGCCGCTTCACCGTGAAGCGCATACGCCGTCCCTCGGCGCGAATGGCCACCGCCTGGACATTAGCGCCCTCCAGCGTGCCGTAGGTGGTGATGGGCTTGGACACCCGCGGCATGATGGCACGCACGTGGGGATCGTCGGCGCACAAGATGGCCATGCCGTAGAAAGGCAGGCGCTGGAGGAAGTCCACGAAGGTCTGCTTCAACCGCTCGAAGTCGTGGCCGTAGGTTTCCATGTGGTCCGCGTCGATGTTGGTCACCACCGCCAGCGCCGGCTGCAGGAGCAGGAAGGAGGCGTCAGACTCGTCCGCTTCCACCACGATGAACTCCCCCGCCCCCAGACGTGCGTGGGCCCCCGCCGCTTCAAGCCGGCCGCCGATGACGAAGGTGGGATCCATGCCGGCTTCCGCCAGCACGCTCGCCACCAAGCTGGTGGTGGTGGTCTTGCCGTGGGTGCCGGCGACGGCGATGCCCTGCTTCAGCCGCATCAGCTCCGCCAGCATGAGAGCCCGGGGCACCACGGGGATGTGAGCTGCTCGCGCGGCCTCCGTCTCCGGATTGCCGTTCTTCACGGCGGAGGACACCACCACCACGTCCGCGCAAGCCACGTTCTGCGCCGCGTGGCCGATGCTCACCCGTGCACCCAGGGCGGCGAGGCGCTCGGTGGCGGGGCTTTCGTGAAGGTCGGAGCCGCTCACCTTGTAGCCCAGGGTGAGCAGCACCTCCGCGATGCCGCTCATGCCGGCGCCGCCGATACCGACGAAATGAATATGCCGCACTTTATGTCTCATCCCGCGGCCTCCAGGCAGGCTTCGGCCACCCGCTTGGTTGCCTCCGGCTGAGCCAGCGCCCGCGCTCGCTCCGCCATGGCGAGCAACGCTTCGCGGGTGAGGGTGCGCAGCCGCTCGGCCAGGCCTTCGGGGCTGAGCTCCCGCTGAGGTAGAAGCAGCGCGGCGTTGCGCTCGCTCAGGAAGCGGGCATTGGCGGTTTGATGATCGTCCACGGCGTAGGGATAAGGCACCAGCAGGCTCGCCACCCCGGCCGCAGCAAGCTCCCCAATGGTGAGCGCCCCGGCGCGGCAGATCACCAGGTCGGTTTCCGCGTAACGGCTGGCCATGTCGTCGATGAAGGCATGCACCTCCGCCTCCACTCCCGCCTCTTGGTAGGCCCGCGCCACCGCTTCCGCCTCGCCAGCACCCGCCTGGTGCACAATGCTGGGCCGCTCGGAGGGCGCGAGCGCGGCAATCGCGCGCGGCAGCGTTTCGTTGAAGGCCCGCGCACCGCGGCTTCCGCCCAGCACCAGCACCCGCAGCGGCCCCTGGCGTCGGCCATAACGCTCGTCCGGTGGCGGCAGGGCGGCGATCTCTTCCCGCACCGGGTTGCCGGTCCACTCGGGCTTCCTCGCCGGCTTGAACAGCCGAGCGAGGGCGTTCGAGGGTCCGCTTGCGGCGTCGAAGGCGTCGGGAAAGCCCACCAAAATCCGGTCGGCCACGGCCGCCAGCACCCGGTTGGCTAATCCCGCGATGGCGTTCTGCTCGTGGATCACCAGGGGTCGGTTGAGGAGGGCGGCCATGAGGCCGCCGGGAAACGTGGCAAAGCCTCCCATGCCCAGGACCACGTCCGGGCGCCGCCGGGCCAGTACCCGGGCGCTCTGCAGACAAGCGAGGACCAGGAACAGGGGCAGCCCCGCCCAGCGCAGCAGGCCCTGGCGGCGCACGCCGGAGAAGCGGATCCACTCCATGGGATAGCCCCGCTTGGGGACGATCTCGCCCTCCATGCCGCCCCGGGTGCCCAGCCAGACCACGTTCCAGCCCTGGGCTCGGAGGCGATCGGCCACCGCGAGTCCAGGGAAGATATGCCCCCCCGTCCCACCAGCCATGATGAGAATCGTCCGGCTCATGCCCGACTTGCCCTCGCGATTCGACGGACCTCCCAGTCGACCCGCAGCAGAAGAGCGAGGGCAACACACGTGGCCACCAGGCTGCTGCCTCCGTAGCTCATGAGGGGAAGGGTGAGCCCTTTGGTGGGAAGTACCCCCATGTTCACGCCCAGGTTGATGAGGGCCTGGGTCGCCAGCCACACCCCGATGCCTTGAGCGACCAGGGCGGCGAAGGGCTGCTCCTCCAAGGCTGCGGCGCGCCCCACGGCGAAAGCCCGCAGGGTGAGCCAGACGAACAGGACAATCACGGATGCCACCCCCACGAAGCCCAATTCTTCGGCGATCACCGCGAGCAGGAAGTCGGTGTGGGCTTCCGGCAGGTAGAGGAGCTTTTCCACGCTCGCCCCAAGTCCCACGCCAAACCATTCACCGCGTCCGAAGGCGATGAGGGCGTGGGAAAGCTGGTAGCCCTTGCCGAAGGGATCGGACCAGGGATCCATAAAGCCCACAATGCGCTGCATGCGATACGGAGAGCTCCAGATGAGCAGCAGGAAGCCGGCGCTTAGCAGCACGACCAGCCCTGCGAACAGGCGCGTGCTCACGCCCCCAAGGAACAGGACCGCCATGGCGATGATGCTGATCACAGCGAAGGCGCCAAAGTCCGGCTGGGCTAGAAGCAGCGCCCCGGTGGCCAGCATCACGGCAAACATGGGTAGAAAGCCACGAGCGAGACTGCCGAGATGGCGCGCTCTGCGCACCGTGTAGTCCGCGGCATAGAGCACCACGAACAGTTTCATGAACTCCGAGGGCTGCACGCTGAAGAAGGGAACCGCAAGCCAGCGTCGGCTGCCGTTCACCTCGCGCCCCACGCCGGGCAGCAACACCAGCAGGAGGAGGCCGAGGCCTAGCAGGAACAGATATGGGGCAGAGCGCTGCCACAGCTTCAAGGGAATCTGGAAAGCGACCGCCCCGGCCATGAGTCCGGCCGCCAGGGAGAGGGCGTGGCGCACCAGGTAATAGTGGGCCTGATGGCCGGTCGCTCGGGAGGCTTCCGCGGTGGCGATGGACGCGGAGTAGACCATCACCAGCCCCATACCTGCCAGCAGCAGCGCACTCCAGAGAAGGGAGGCATCGTACTCGGGGTTCGGCCGCACGAGCTGGCTTTCGGCGTAGAGTCTCATGGACGCGCCTCCAACGCCCGGACCGCGGCGGCAAAGACTTCTGCCCGATGCTCGTAGTTGCGGAACATGTCCAGACTCGCACAGGCGGGAGAGAGCAGCACGGCATCCCCCGGACGGGCTTGCCGGTAGGCGGTGCGCACCGCCTCCTCCATCGTTTCTACCCGCAGCAGCGGCACGGCGCAGCCCGTCAGCGCCTGGGCGAGCCGCTCCTGATCGCGCCCGAGCAACACTACCGCCCGGGCATGCCGTGCGACTGGTGCCGCCAGGGGTGCAAAGTCCTGACCTTTCCCATCCCCGCCGGCGATCAGAACCACCGGCCGATCCATGCCGGAGAGGGCCGCCACCGTGGCTCCCACGTTGGTCCCCTTGGAGTCGTCGTAGAAGAGCACGCCGCCGATTTCCGCCACCGGCTGCATGCGGTGGGGCAGCCCTTGGAAGCGGCGTAGCGCTTGGGCAAGGGGTGCGTCCGGCAGCCCGATGGCTGCCGCCAGAGCCCAGGCAGCGAGCCCGTTGGCGGCGTTGTGGGCTCCTTTGAGGGACAGCTCGTCCACGGGCAACAGCTGCTCCCGTCCTCGGGCGAGAAAGCGGCGGCCCTCCACAGTCATGAGTCCGTAGGCCTCCTCTGCTGGCGGCGCGTCGAGCCCGAAGGTCACTACCTTGCGCCCGGGAAGGGCCATGGCCAGGGTGCGGGGATCCTGACGGTTCAAGACCTGCACGCCTTCGCCAGTGAAAATGCGCGCCTTGGCGGCAGCGTACTCTTCCAGGTCGCGATAGCGGTCCAGGTGATCCTCACTGACGTTGAGCACCACCGCGGCGTCGGGTCGCAGGCTTTCGGTGGCTTCCAGCTGAAAGCTGGAAAGCTCCAGCACGTACAAGTCGGGGTGTCCCGCGCCGGCAGTCTCCTGCAGGACATCCAGCACCGGAAATCCGATGTTGCCCGCCACCACGGTGGCGAGGCCCGCGCTCTTTCCCATGGCGCCGGCCATGGCGGTCACCGTGCTCTTGCCGTTAGAGCCAGTAATGGCGAGCACCTTGGGCCTAGGGGAAGGCAGGGCCGCCAGGGCCCAAGCGAAGAGCTCCACGTCCCCCACCACCGGTAGACCGGCTTGCCGGGCACGCTGGATATGGGGATCGCTCAACGCAACACCAGGGCTCACCACCACCAGATCGATTCCGCGAAAAGTCCGCTCCTCGAACGGACCAAACCTGAGCTCTGCCTCGGGAACCCATTGGGCGATCTCCCTCGCCAGGGGCGGCTCGGGCCGGGTGTCGGCCACGCGAAGGCGTGCGCCCAGGTGGTGGAGATAGCGCACCGCCGAGCGTCCGGTCAGGCCCGCACCCACCACCAGCACCCGCTTGCCGGAAAGCTCCATGGCCCCGTCGCTCATCGCAGCTTCCAGGGGGAGAGTCCGAACGGCACTAGCATCATCGTGATGATCCAAAAGCGCACGGGCAGGTTCTGGTGTCGGCCGCGCCCGCGCGCGCTTCACGTTCGGCTCCCCTCACGTGAGCCTCCCCCAAACCTGCCGTCTCGTGCACTCTCCCACACACCCTCACCTGAGCTTCAAGGTGGACAGTCCAAACAACACCAGCATCATCGTGATGATCCAAAAGCGCACGACCACTTGGTTTTCCTTCCAACCTTTGAGCTCATAGTGGTGGTGTAGCGGCGCCATGCGGAAGATGCGTTTGCCGGTGAGTTTGTAGGAGGCCACTTGCAGCATCACCGACAGCGTCTCTACGACGAACACCCCGCCCATGATGAACAGCACAATTTCCTGGCGCACGATCACCGCGATCACCCCCAGCGCCGCTCCCAGGGCGAGCGCCCCCACGTCGCCCATAAACACCTCGGCCGGATAGGCGTTGAACCACAGGAACGCGAGCCCCGCTCCCCCCAGGGCACCGCAGAACACCGCCAGCTCCCCGGCCCCTGGGATGTAGGGAACGCCCAGGTAGCGGGAGAATACTGAGTGGCCGGCCACGTAAGCGAAGATGGCGAGAGCCCCGCCGATCATCACCGTGGGCATGATGGCCAGGCCGTCCAGGCCGTCAGTCAGGTTCACCGCGTTACTCGTGCCGACGATCACGAAATAGGCGAGGATCACGAACCCCACGGTCCCCAGGGGAATCGCCACCGCTTTGAAGAAGGGGACGATCAGCTCGGTCTGGGCTGGCAGGGTAGCCGAATGAACGAGATAGAGGGCCACCGCCAAAGCGATGATCGACTGCCAGAAGTATTTCGCCCGGGCCGAAAGGCCTTTCGGGTTGCGGTGCACCACCTTGCGGTAGTCATCCACCCAACCGATCAGGCCAAAGCCCAGAGTGGTGAGCAGCACCGCCCAGACGTAGCGGTTGGTGAGATCCGCCCACAGAAGCGTGGTGACCGCGATGGACACCAGGATCAGCGCGCCGCCCATGGTGGGAGTGCCCGCCTTGGCAAGATGGGTCTGGGGGCCGTCGTCTCGCACCGCCTGCCCGATCTTGTACGCGGTGAGCTTACGGATCATGGCCGGGCCCACGATGAAGGAGATGATAAGGGCGGTGAGGGCTGCCAGCACTGTGCGCAGGGTGATGTAGCTGAACACGTTGAACGCCCGCACTTCCTGGGCGAGCCATTGGGTGAGCAGAAGGAGCATCTCTACCTCTCGCCCGCTGTGGCCTCGGCGCTCAAGCCTTGCACCACCCGCTCCATACGCATGAAGCGGGATCCTTTGACCAGCACCGTGACGTCGGGAGCGAGCCGGTTCTCCACCTCTGCGAGCAGCTCCTCGATGCGCTCGAAGTGCCGAGCGCCGGCGCCGTAGGCCCGCACCGTGTGCCGGGTGAGCTCTCCCAGGGCATACAGCCCGTCGATGCGGGCTTGCTGGGCGGCGCGTCCGATCTCTTCGTGCAGGGCTTGCGCGCTCTCGCCCAGCTCTCCCATGTCCCCGAGCACCAGGATGCGCGTGCCGGGAGCAGCCGAGAGCACCGCCAGAGCCGCTTTCACCGAATCCGGATTGGCGTTATAAGTGTCGTCGATCAGGGTGGCCCCATGGATGGCAGCAAGCCGCATGAGCCGTCCCGGGACGCCACGGAAGCGGGCGAGACCCTGCCCGATGAGCTCGGGAGGTATCTCCAGGGCCACGGCGGCGGCCGCGGCGGCCAAGGCGTTGCGCGCGTTGTGCAGACCCGGCACCTGAAGCCGGGTCTGGACGTGCCCATTCGGGAGCTCGAGCTTCAGCTCGACCGCCTGCGGCTGCAGCGCCACCGTGGCGCGCACCGCCGCCGGATGGTCCAGCCCGAAATCGATGACCCGGTGTCGACCGACGAGGGAGCGCCACAACTGTGCATAAGCGTCGTCGGCGTTGATCACGGCGATGCCCTCGACCCGCAAGCCCTCGAAGATCTCCCCTTTTGCCCGAGCCACCGCTTCCACCGATCCCAACCCTTCCAGGTGGGCGCGTCCGGCGTTGTTCACCAAGGCGACCGTGGGCTCGGCGAGCCGAGTGAGGTAGGCAATCTCCCCGGGGTGGTTCATGCCCATCTCCACCACTGCGTAGCGGTGCCCTTCCTTTAGCCGCAGCAGCGTGAGGGGAACGCCCACGTCGTTGTTCAAGTTGCCCCGGGTGGCCAGCACTGCCTCGGCGCAGGAGGCCGCCTCGGTCAACACCGCGGCCAGCATCTCCTTGACCGTGGTCTTGCCACTGCTGCCGGTAAGGGCCACCACCGGGATAGCGAACCTGCTTCGCCAGGCGCGGGCTAACCGTCCGAGGGCAAGGCGCGTGTCCTCTACCACGAGGAGCGGCAGGGGCGCCGCCCCGGCACCCTCCGCCCAGGCCCCCTCGACCAAGGCTGCCGCCGCGCCCCGTTCGGCGGCGGCGGCGATGAAGGCGTGACCGTCGAAACGCGGCCCCCGCAGAGCGACGAAGAGCTCGCCCGGACCCACCGAGCGACTGTCGGTGGAAACGCCGGTGAAGGGGACGTTGCCGCCCCTACGCTCACCGCCGGCGGCTCGGGCTGCTTGCTCCAGATCCATCATGGGTCCGCCCCTTCCCAGGCCGCCAACGCCCGGCTCGCCACGTCCGCGTCGCTGAAAGGCCGCCGCTCGCCTTCCACCTCTTGGTATTGCTCGTGACCCTTGCCGGCAACAAGCACCACGTCCCCAGGGCGGGCGCGCCCGATCGCCTCGAAGATGGCCTCGGCCCGATCCTCGATCACCCGATGGTTCGTCCCCGCGCCGCTCACAATATCGGCGATGATCTGGCGAGGAGGCTCACTGCGGGGGTTATCGCTGGTCACGATCACCTCGTCCGCATAACGGGTGGCCACAGCGCCCATCAGGGGCCGCTTGCCCCGATCCCGCTCGCCGCCGCAGCCAAACACGCATATAAGCCGTCCGCCGGGTCGGGCCATAATGTCCCGCAACGCAGCCAGCACCTTGGCCAGTGCGTCGGGGGTGTGGGCATAGTCGATCACCACCAAGGGCCGATCACCTCCGCCCAGTTGCTGCAGCCGCCCGGAAGCCGGGCGCACCTGACCGAGGGCGGAGAGGGCTTGCGGAAGCGCGATGCCGCTGGCGATGAGGGTAGCGGCCACCGCGAGGAGGTTTTCTGCGTTGAAGCGTCCGAGCTGGGGGCTCTCCAGGACGCCAACGCCGCTAGGAGGGCGCACTTCGAGCCGCACGCCCCGCTCGGAGAGCTCCCGCAGATGACCCCGCACCATGGGCACACCCAGGCGCTCGGCGCTCCAGGCCCCGTCGTCGGTCAAGCCGTAGCCCAGCACTGGCGCCCCGCCATCGCGCAGCTCTTCGGCGATATGGCCGCCGAAGGGATCGTCCAGGTTGAGCACCGCGCACTTTAAGTGAGGCCACTGGAACAGGCGGAGCTTCGCCCGCGCGTAGGCTTCCATGGTGCCGTGGTAGTCCAGATGATCCCGGGACAGGTTGGTGAACAGGGCGAGGGAGAACCCGACTCCGTTGACCCGTTCCTGGACCAGGGCATGGGAGGAGACTTCCATGGCCACGGCCTGGGCTCCCGCATCCCGAAAACGGGCAAGGAGCCGTTGCACGGTCACTGGATCGGGCGTGGTGGTGGCCGTCGGCTCGAGCGCTTCGGGGAAACCACTCCCCAGGGTGCCGATGACCGCCGCCGGGCGACCCGCCGTCGCCAAGGCCTGGGCGATCCAATGGGTGCAGGAGGTCTTGCCGTTGGTCCCGGTCACCCCGATCACCGAGAGGGCCCGGGACGGAAAACCGTAGACATGGGCCGCGAGCCAACCCGCCATGCCCCGCAAACCGCGCACAGCCCGATTGGGAACCTGCCACGCCGGATCCCAGCGGAAACCCTCCTGTTCCCACAACACCGCCGCCGCGCCCCGGGCAATCGCCTGGGCGATGTAATGACGGCCGTCCTGGCGTTCGCCGGGATAGGCAAGAAACGTGTCCCCCGGCTGGAGCACCCGACTGTCGATGCACACCCCCTGCAGCTTCACCCCGAGACCCTGCAGGGCTTCCCGCGCAGGGGCTGGAAGGCCGGCGAAACCACAGTCTTCGGCGCTGAGCCGGGCGCAGTTCATACCTCCTCCCGCACGGGTACCAGTCCCTCCGGCGCGAGCAAACCTGGATCCATGGGGGCATCGGGCGGCACGTCCAGCATCCGCAGAGTGCCCTCCACCACCCGAGCGAAGACCGGGGCAGCCACTACTCCGCCGTAGTATTCCCCCGCTCGGGGCTCGTCCACCATCACCGCCACCACCAGCCGCGGTCGACTTGCCGGGGCGAGGCCCACGAAAGAAGACACATATAGGTTGGGTGCGTAGCGGCCATCCACCAGCTTGTGGGCGGTCCCGGTTTTGCCCGCCACTCGGTAGCCCAGCACCCGAGCCGCAGGCGCGGTGCCGCCGGGTTGCACCGCCAGCTCCAGCATGTCCCGCACCGCCTGCGCGACCTGGGGCGAAAACACCCGCTCCCCGGCGGCGGGCGCCGGCACCTTGAGGAAGGAGACGGGCAGCAGTCGGCCGTCGGTGGCGAAGACCGTGTAGGCGCGAGCGAGCTGCAAGAGGCTCACCGAGATGCCGTGGCCATAGGACATGGTGGCCTGCTCGATGGGACGCCAGCGCTGGTAAGGGCGCAGCCGGCCGCTCACCTCTCCCGGATAGCCCGATCCCGAAGGGGTGCCGAAGCCCACCCGCTCCAGGGTGCTCCACAATTCCTTGGCCGGCAACGCCAACGCGATCTTGGCTGCACCCACGTTGCTCGATTTCTGTACCACCTCGGCCACCGTCAGCACGCCGTGGGGATGGGCATCCCGCACCGTGGCCGGACCAATGGTGAGGGAGCCGGGCCGGGTGTCGATGGGGGTCGCGCTCCGATAACGGCCGGAAGCCAGGGCTGCCGCCACGGTGAAAGGTTTGAGCGTCGAGCCCGGCTCGAAGGCGTCCGTCACCACCCGGTTGCGTACCCGGGCAGGCTTGGCCTGGGCCCGATCGTTGGGGTTATAGCTGGGCACGTTGGCAAGCGCCAGCACCTCGCCGGTCGTGGCGTCGAGCACCACGATTCCACCGGCCCGGGCGCGATGCTTTTCCACCGCCTGCTTGAGCTCCCGGTAGGCCAGGTACTGAATGCGCCGGTCTACCGAGAGGGTGAGGTCCTGCCCTGGCTTGGGCTCCCGCACGCTCTGCACGTCCTCCACCACCCGACCCAGCCGGTCCTTGATCACCCGTCGGCTGCCGGGCACGCCCTTGAGCAGGTCCTGATAGGCCAGCTCGATCCCCTCCTGACCGTCGTCGTCGACGTTGGTAAAGCCGATCAGGTGGGCCGCCACCTCTCCAGACGGGTAGTAGCGGCGGTACTCCCGCTGCAGGAACACCCCCTCGATCTGCAGCGCTGCCACTCGGGCGGCAGCCTCCGGAGAAAGATGCCGCTTCAAGTACACGAAGCCCCGATCCGGGTTTTCCCGGATGCGAGCGAGAAGTGCCCGAGGCTCCATCTCCAGGATGGCGGCCAGCCTGCCCAGGGCGTTCTCATCCAAGGGCACATCCTCCGGACTCGCCCAGACCGATTCCACCGGCGTGCTCACCGCTAGGGGCTCCCCATGGCGATCGAGGATGCGGCCCCGATGGGCGCTCACCTCCACCACTCGCAGGAACCGGGCTTCGCCCTTCTGCTGCAGAAAGTGCGTCTTCACCGCCTGAAGGTAGGCAGCCCGCCCGGCGAGCGCAGCGAAGGCAGCAAGAAACAATATAAGCACCAGCCGGGCCCGCCAGCGCGGCAGCCGCAGCCCATAGCCGGTCAGGCTCTCCGGGGTCATTGCCCCTCCTCCGCCGCCCGAGGGGCGAGGCGCAGGACGCGCACCCGGGAAGGCGGCGGCGGCTGCATGCCGAGGCTCTTGACCGCCAGCCGTTCGATGCGGGCATGGGTGGCCCAGGTGCTCTGCTCCAACTGGAGCTGGCCCCATTCCTCGTCGAGGCGCCTTGCTTCCCGCCGTTCCTTCTCCAGCTCCACAAACAGCTTGCGCGCCTCGTGTTGCCCGGTCACCACCGCGAGCGCGCAGGCCAGGAGAAGCGCAAATAGGCTCAGATTCAGGCGAGTCAAGGCGAACCCCCGACCGATTCGAACGAAGCGGGGCGCATGGAGCGCGTCGGTCCCATGCTAGAGATCCCTCGCGGCTGACAGTACAACGGCAGGAGGCTCATCCCAGGCGCTCGGCGGTTCGCAGGATCGCACTGCGGGCACGGGGGTTCGCCGCCACCTCCATCGGGCCCGGTCGCACCGGCCGGCCGACGATGCGCACCCGCGGGGCAGGCAGCGCCTCGGCGCGTAGAGGCAACCGCGCCGGCACTCCACCAGGCCGCGCTTCCTCCTGCAGGAAACGCTTGACGATCCGATCTTCGAGGGAATGGAAGCTGATCACCACCAACCGTCCTCCGGGATTGAGAAGCTCGAGGGCCTGCGCCAGCCCTAGCGGCAGCTCCTCAAGCTCCTGATTGATGAAAATCCGTAGAGCCTGAAAAGTCCGCGTCGCGGGGTCCTGACCGGGTTCCCGCGTCCGGACAGCCTGGGCCACGATGGCCGCGAGCTCCCGGGTCGTCGCGATGGGTTTGCGTGCTCGAGCCGCGACAATCGCTCTTGCAATCTGTTTAGCAAACCGTTCTTCGCCATAGCGCTTCACCACCTCCCCGATTTCCCGTTCCGTCGCTTGGGCGAGCCACTGCCCCACGCTCATGCCTTCCCCCGGATCCATGCGCATGTCCAGGGGCCCCTCCAGCCGAAAGCTGAAACCCCGGGCCGCCTCTTCCAGCTGGGGCGACGAGACCCCCAGGTCGAAGAGCACCCCGTCCCCCCGCTCCACCCCTAACCCCCGCGCGACTGCTCCAAGGCGCGAGAAGCGGCTGTGGACCACCCGCAGCCGGGAATCCGGGAGAGCCTGCGCGGCCTGCACCGCCGCCGGGTCCCGATCCAGGGCGATCAAACGCCCCTCGGGTCCCAGGCGCGCGAGGATCGCCCGGCTGTGACCCCCGCGGCCGAAGGTCGCATCCACATAGACGCCCGCCGGCCGGACACGCAACGCTTCCATCACCTCGTCCACCAGGACGGGTCGATGGGCCCGGGCTTCGCTCACAGGGAGAATCCATCCAGCTCCGGCGGAATCCCGCCGTCCTTGAAAGCCAGCGCCTCTTCCATCAACCGTTCCCACTGCTGGGCGTCCCACAGCTCGAATTTGTTCCCCTGGCCCACCAGCACCACGTTTTTGTCCAAACCGGCGAATTGGCGCAGCGGCGGAGGCACGAGGAAGCGGCCCGCGGAATCCAGCTCGGCGTCGTTGGCGTTACCTACCAGCAGGCGCTGCAGCGCCCGGATCTTGGGGTTGAAGCTGGACAGGCCGTTCAGCTTGCGCTCGATGGGCTCCCACTCGGGAAGGGGATAGACAAGGAGACAGCGGCTCGGATCCGCGGTAATGACCAGCTTGCCGGCGCACTGGGCGAGCAGGCTCTCCCGGTAACGGGCGGGCATGGCGAGCCTCCCTTTGGTGTCCAGACTGAGCTGGGCAACCCCGCGGAACATGAAATCCCCTTTTCACCGTGGCGAAATCTCCCACCTTCTCCCAGATTTCGCCACTTTCTCCCACTTTTTTGCACTATAGGAGAAAAACCATGCCCGGTCAAGCGCCAAGCCTCCGGTTTCTGTTTTTTCGACAAAGACTTAAAGCCGCTCCGGGCATGCCCCTGGGCGGCGGATTTCCTTGCCATTTGAAGCGGATAGAAAGGAAGAAGGGACGGCCGATGCTGCCGGGACGCGGGCGGAAAAAGGAAAGGGAAGCTGACCGATAAGCCGGGTTCTGTCAGGGGAGCATCCCCCCCTGGGCAGCCATTCCTCTAGGCGCCGGGTCGCCCCGACGCTCCAGCGGCCTACCCGGGAACAATGGCGCGGGCCACGCTCGAGTCCCCCTATTTGGCCTTGCTCCGGATGGGGTTTGCCGTGCCGTCCGTGTTTCCACGGACGCGGTGGGCTCTTACCCGCGACCGGCTTGCGCCGACGCCGCATCGCCTCAAGACGATGCGCACCGTTTCACCCTTGCCGGCGTGGGTCGGTACACGCTTAGGCGGTCTGTTCTCTGTTGCACCCCGGCCTCGACGGAGCCTGTCGGCCAGAAAGCGCTTTCCAAGCACCCTCTCCACCGACCGTCGGGGTCAAGCGGCTTCCTCCGCCTCCTTCCCCGTCCACCGACAGGTTTGTCTGCGCCGAAGTATCGCGAGCAACGCGACACTTTCCATGGCCTTACGGCCTCCGGCCGTTAGCCGGCATCCTGCCCTATGGAGCCCGGACTTTCCTCTCCCCGGGGCATCACCCCCAGGCAGCGGCTGCCTGGCCAGCTTCCAAGGGAATGTTAACATCAAATGCTTGACTAATTGAGTAGGTTTAACTAGCCAGGAAGTAGAGACGGCGCGTCCAGGGGGCGCGCCCCCATTACTGGAACGCGGTTCAAGGAGGCAAGCGATGAGACGACGGCTTTATTTCGTGTTGCCGGACGTGGCATCCGCCCGCAAGATGCTGGACGACCTGCTCCTTGCCCGGATCGAAGAGCGCCACATCCGCTTTCTCGCCAAGCGGGGTACTCTACCCCCCGACATGCCTGAAGCGACGGTGTTCCAGAAAACCGACCTGGTACACGGCGCGGAGCTGGGCATGGCCATCGGTGGCGTCGCGGGGGTTCTGGGCGGTCTGGTGGTGGTCTTCTTCCCGCCCGAAGGCGTGTCCCTGCAGCTCGTGACCATCCTGGTGACCGCTCTCCTCGGCGCCCTCTTCGGTGCCTGGGTGGCAAGCCTAGCAGCTTCGGCGGTGCCCAATTCCCGCCTGAAGCCCTTCGAAAAGGACATCGAAGCGGGCAAGGTGCTGATGATCGTGGATGTGCCTTTCCGCCGCACCCACGAGATCATGGAGCTGGTCCATCGCACTCATCCCGAAGCGAGCGACCACGGGGTCGAGCCCACGTTCCCTGCC
>NZ_DAIRTR010000081.1:0-10529 GCF_036803785.1 Pelomicrobium sp.
CCGAGCCCCCCCCCGGGCCGCCCCCCGGGGGGGGGAAAAATCCAGCTTCCTTAAGGCAGTGTCACGTTCCCCGGGGAGAATCCGGGGCGGCGGCCATGCCCAACACTTCGGCAATCGCCTCCCGCTGGAAGGCCGGCATGGGAAGAGGCATGGTGGGAGCGACCGCTTCCTCCAGGGTGGGGCCGATGTCTGCGGCGGAAAAACCCGCGTCTTTGAGCTTCTCCCGAAGAAACGCGTAGGCGTGGGCCAGGCTCTCCGCTAGGGTTGGCTCGTCCATGCCCAAGACCTCGGCGGCGGGCCCCTGCGCCACTTCTTCCAACGCGGTGAGCACCACCGCCTGGCGCCACGCCCGGGGCAAGAGGGCGATGGCCCGGTGGAGGGCAAGCCGCATTTCGCGGCGCATCTGCGCCTGCTCCGGGGTCGGCGCCTCTTCCAAGGGTACCAGATCCTCTAACCGTAGCCGTTCGTCGGGCTCCCAATAGTCGAAGCGCTCCTCATCTCGGCGGGTTGGCTCTTCGGCGGGCCGGGGGGGTGGCTCTTCCAGCGACAGCCTGGCCTGAAGCCGATCCCGCCTCAGCCGTTCCAGCTCCTCAGCGACGACCTGCATGGCGAGGGCAATGAGCCACTGGGGGACCGCCAGGTGGAGCGGCCGCTCCTCGAAAGCCTCCAGCCCTCGCAGGACGACTGTGTCCACTAGATCCTCGGCGCTCAACTCCCCAGGGGCAAGGACTCCCGCGCTCTCCAGGTAAAGCAGCTCCCGCTGGACATAGCCATAGAGGGCGTCCAGGTGGGATTCGATCAACGTGAAGTAGAGCCGGCGCCGCTCCGCTTCCCGGGTTTGCGGCGGACTCTTGACTTGCTCCCTTAGCCGCCTGCGCCGCTCGGAACGCTTCCACAGGGCCTCCCGGCGCAACCGGGCCAGGTGCTTGTCGGTGCGCCGCAGGAGCTCCTCGAAGGCCTCGGCCAGCACTGCGGGAAGATCGCGTCCTTCCTCGACCACGGACAGTACCGTGGAGGGCAGCTTGAGCCGCAAGCCCGCCCGATACAACGCATGGTTGGGATTTTTTTCGATCCGCCCTTCGAGATGGACCAGATCGGGAGAGAAGTCCTTGAGGCGGCGCTCGACCTCCGCCGCCTGCTCGCTGAACATCTGCTGCAACCTGGGGCGGCTCGGTTCTCCGAGGTGATGGTAGGAAAGATGGGTTTTCATGGGGATGGCTCCTTTCTTACCCGCTATATGGGTGCGCCGCCGCGGAAGCCCAAGCCTGGGGCGACTCCGTCGCGTTCCTCCGCAGCGCCTTGATCAGGGAGCGCTGCTTCTTCCCTTGGAGGCGTCGGGACTCGGCGCGCTGGGGAGGTCGCGTGGGGACGCGGGGACGGCGTGGGGCGGCTGCGCTGTGAATTAGGGCCTTGAGCCGCGCCCAGGCCTCCTCCAAATTCTTTTCCCGGGTTCGGTGCCGCCAAGCCTTGATGACAATCACGCCGTCCTGGGTGATGCGTCTGTCATCGAACTGAAGCAATCGCTCCTTTCAAGGATGGGGAAGGGAAGAGGCACGGATGTCCAAGCGTAGGTGCACGGCAGAGGCCACTTTGTTCACGTTCTGCCCGCCCGCCCCCTGGGTGCGCACCGCCTTCCATCGGACCTCCTGCGCGGCCAGGGCGAGCGCGCGGGAAATCCGGATCATGTCCTGGGGACAACGGGGGGTTCTCGCCGGTCCGCTCACCACTCTCGCCATCCCTTGAGCAGGGGAAAATACAGGCCGCACCGGATGGGTGCGAGGCCCGCCGCCGCCAGAACCCTCGCGTAACGCTCCAACTGGGCCTGGTAGCGCTCCCGTTCCCGGTCTAGAAAGGCCTCTAGATCCCCGCCCAGGTGCACCCCGGTCTTGTAATCCACAATCCAGCGTACGCCCTCTTCGTCCACGAAAGTGCGGTCGATCGCGATGTCCACCCATTCCCCATCCAGCCGGCCCGTCAGCCGGTATTCGCAGCGGGCCTCCCGATGGGGGCCCAGGAGCCAGCGGCCCCGGGGATCGGCAAGGGTTTGTGTCAAGGCCTGGACCACCCGCTGAGTGGCCTGATCGAGCTCCTCCCGGGGAACACCGAGCCGCATCAGCGCGGCCCGGTAGATCGGCACAAGCCCTCGTACCCGTTCCTCGTTCCAGCCTCGCAGGGCGTCTTCACCCATGCGCTGGAGCCAGCGGTGTACCACCGTACCCACGTGGCGCGTGCTTTCCCCTACCCAAGAAAATTCCACCGGCTCCACCACGGCATGGGCAACGGGTAGCCGCTCCCAGGCCACGGCGGGGGGCGGCGGTGGCAGGACATAATCGGCCACGAGCCGCCGGGACAGGGGATCGATGGGTACGCGGGTCCCCTCGTCGGTTCGATCCTCCCTCGGCCCCGGAGGCGGGAGCCGCTCGGCGGCGCGCCGGTAATCCTCGGCCACCGCGGGCCAGAGGCAGGCAAGAAGGCTCCCCTGGGCAGGCTGCCCGACTATCCAGGTCCCCTCCCGGGGCTTCAGGGGTGCCCGGCCCAGAAGATGGAGCCGGCGCTTCGCGCGAGTCGCCGCCACATACAGAAGCCGACCCGTCTCGAACAGCTGCCGTTCCCGATCGAGGCGGGCTATGTAGGCATAGATGGGGTCCTGCTCTGCTCCTGCTTCCTGGATGGGGCCAAGGAGCAAATCCGCCCCGCCCTTGGGCTGGGGCCGCACAATCCATCGCATGAGTCGCCGTTCCTCCTGCCGGGGGGGGTCCCCCAATCCCGGAACGATCACCGTGTCGAACTCGAGCCCCTTGGCTTTATGAATGGTCATCACCTGGAGCCGCTCGTCGGCCCGCGCGTCCGGGGCGGCAAAGAGCCGGTCCAGGGCCTCGGCCAGGACGGTTAAGTCCGGCAGATCCCCACCCCGCTCCAGCCCGTCCAGGCAGTCCAGGAAGGTGCGAGCATCCTCCAGGTCTGCAGGGGCTTGCACGCACGCCGGCCCACCCAGGGCGAGCCACGCGGCCTCGACCCGGTCCCGTAACCGACCCCGGCGGGTGTTCTCCTTGGCGTGGGCAAGGGGTGGAAGCACCCGCTCCAGCCGGCAACGACCGTCATCGGATAACCGTCGGCGGCGCGCTGCATCGTGGATCAGGGACCCCACGTCCGCTTCCGGCATGTCCCCCACGAGGGCATGGAGATCCGAGAGGGACAAGCCGCACCAGGGAGCCCGCAGCACTGCCAGCCACGCCGCTCGATCGGCGGGATGCACCAGGGCCCGGGTGAGGGCGAAGAGGTCCTGCACCACCGGCCGATTTCCCAGAGGCTCGATCTCGATGGCGCGGAAGGGCAACCCCGCTTCCCGCAGAGCCGGCACGATGCGGCTCAGGTGGCCGCGGCTGCGCACCAGGATCGCCACCGTTTGGGCGGGATCTTCCGTCCGGGCCGCCTGCACCAGGGCGACCACCCGGGCCGCTTCTTCGATTCCATCGGCGGAAAAAAAAGGATGCACAGTGACCGCCACCCCGCGGTTTCCGCCTCCATTCCCACCGGGGAACCGATCGGGGCGGGGAACGGAAGGGGCCAGGGGCACCGCCCCGGTCGCTGGGTCTTCTGCATCGGGCAGCACCCGGGCGAAGGCCTGGTTGACCCACGCCACGAGGGCGGGCGTCGCGCGGAAGTTGGTGCGCAGGGTGAGGGGCGTGAGGGTGACCGACCCAATCCCCTCCTGACGAGCGCGCAGGAAGAGTCCCACCTCCGCTTCCCGGAAGCGGTAGATGGACTGCATAGGATCGCCAACGACGAACAGGGTGCGCCCATCGCCGGGCTCCCAGCCCGCGGTGAGCTTGCGCAGCAACTCGAACTGGGCGAGGGAGGTGTCCTGGAACTCGTCCACCAGCAGGTGCCGGATCCGATAATCTAGCGCGAGGGCCAGGTCGGTAGGTGCTTCCTCGTCCCCCAGGGCCCGCAGTGCCGCCTGGGACACTTCGGTGAAGTCCACCTCTCCTCGGGATTGGAAGATCAGCTTGAGCGCGCCAGCCGCCAGGGGCAATAGCCGAGCGATGGCTTCCAAGGCTTCCCACTGAGCATCGGTATATCGGGGCGGCGGCAGCGCCCGCAGATCGGCCAGGGCGAGGCGAAATGCCTCAAAGGGGACTAAGGCCGCCAGGGCTTCCTCCATGCGGGACTTGGCTTCCTTGAGCCGATGCTTTTCGCTCGCACCTTGTCCCTTGCTGGGCGCGGGAAAGCCCTGGGCTTCGGTGACCCGCCGGCGCCATTCCCCCTCCCGGGTAAGGAGAAGTTCGGCGAGGCCCAGCCAAGCGGGAAGGCCCGTTTCGTCGGCGGAGGGATAAGCCCAGAGCCCCTGGCAGGCGAGAACGGGGGAGACGGCTTCTCCTAGAGCCAAGTTGGCCGCCGCCTCCCGGGCCAGGGCTACGAGGACCGGCTCCCAGGCCGCCGGGGCCAGGGCTCGAACGCGGCGCAAACCCTCCAGCCGGGCGCGGGTCAGAGCCGCCTCCAGCCCGGTTCGGTCCAGGGCGCCCGAGGCCACGTGCCGCAGCCATTGATCGCGTCGAGCCAGCATGGAAGCGAGGAGCTTTTCCGCCTGGGTGAGATCGTTGTCCAGGTGCATGAGAAGCCGCGCCACCAAGGACGCGCCCTCGGCCTCCTCGTGCAGCAGGGCAAGGGTTGCTCGGGCGGCCTCCCGGTACAGGTGGCTCGCCTCCTCCACAATGGCCGGCGGCGCGCCGAAGCGGGACAACACAGGCATCTGGCGGGTGAGGGCGGCGCACAGCGCGTCGATGGTCTGGATGCGAAGCCGCGCAGGATGGTCCTCGATCCGCCAGCCGAGCCGGGCGTCCCGGGCCATGGCCTCTCGGGCCAGCTGCCAAGTGAGGGCTTCGTGGGGCTCGCCGGGGCGAGGACCTCGTGCCGCGCCCAGGGCCTTCAGGACCCGGCTGCGCATCTCGCCGGCAGCCTTGCGAGTAAAGGTGATGGCGATCACCTCCTCCGGCGCTTCTACCCGGGCGAGCAGCCCCAAGTAGCGCTGGATCAGGAGCTCGGTCTTGCCCGATCCGGCGGGCGCCTGGACGATGAAGGAGCGCCGTGGGTCCAGGGCTTCGATACGCTGGGCGAGATCCGGGATGGGCTCCGTCTCGGTCACTCCTCCTCCGGCTCCATGGGCCCGAGACCCACCCGCTCGTGGATCCGGCACAAGGGAGCTTGGTCGCAATGCCCGCAAGTGGCTGGATAGCGCTTGGGGTCGACCCGGGCGACGCCGGCGGCGAAGGCCTGCCCGAGGGTGCCCACGGTGCGCCGCCAGTGCGCCAGGAGGCCTTGCCAATCCGGATGCACCTCGACCCCCGGAATGTGCACGTCGCCCGCGGCCACGCCACGAAAGCCCATGTTCCCAGGCCGTACCCGGGCAAAGGCTACGGCCGCCACCGGCGCCTCCAAGCCCACCGCATACAGGGGAAGCTGGGGCTCCTCGGGTCGCTCCCCGTCCCATTGGCCCGGGTGGGTCTCGCCGGTTTTGTAGTCGAGAATGGCCCGTCGACCGTCCGGTAGCTGGTCCACCCGATCCAGGATTACCCGAAGGCAAAGCCCACCTACAGCGAGCTCCCGCTGAGCCTCCACCGCCTCCACCCGGAAATCCCCCCGTCTCCGCTCCACCTCCAGCCACGCGCCCGCCAGGCGGGCAAGACGCGCCTTCTCTAAGTCGGCGTAACGGCCCCTGAGGGTCTGGGGCCGCTCTCGGGCAGCCGCCTCAACCGCCTGCTCCGCTGCCGCCCGCAAGAGGGCGGAAAGGGCCTCCGGGCCTGTTTCAATGAGTCCCCGATGGGAGCCCAGCGCCTGCCACACCCGCGCCAGCACGACATGGAGGAGGCGGCCCCGCTCGGCCGGGCTCAAACCGACCTCGGGTGCGTCCAGCGCCCGGGAACCCAGCCGGTGGACGGCAAAAGCCCGGAAAGGACAGGCGGCCTGATCCCGGAACACCCGGGTGCCGCCTTGCACCGGCTGCTCCGGCGGGTGGGGCGGGCCAGTCAAATCCTCGAAGCGCTCGATTCGCGCCGAGGCGTGGATCACCTCGGCGTAAGAGGGGATGAGAGCGAGCCCCAAGCGACTGGCATCGACGGCGGGAACGCCGGCGATCAGGGGACTCGGGGCCAGGTCCCGGTCCCCTTCCCGCTGAGGATGGGAGAGGACCAACTCTTTCGCCGCGCGAAACCATCCCGCTGTCATCCTCCGGGCGAAGGCAAGCTCCCGCTCAGCGCAGCTGTGGGGCAGCTCCACCTTTGCCTGGAGGGAAAAGGGCAGGAACGGATGGGGGCGAGGGGAAGGAGGCCAGGCCTCGTCGGTCAATCCCATCACCCACAGATGATCGAAGACGAGGGGTGCTGCCTCCAGCATCCCTAGGATTTGCACCGGCACCTCGGGAGACTCGGGCTGGAACAGGGTGCCGGCCGCCAGAGCCTTGACCCGGGCGAGGGCAGCTGCCAGGGAAAGGGGCGGCGTGACCGCATCCAGGGCAGCGAGGCTGGCGAGAAGCTCGCGCCATTTTTCGTGGACCTGGTATTCCTCGCTGGTGAGGGAGCGGCTGCCGGGGAAGCCCAGGGTAGACAGGGCGGCGAAGAAGACCTCCGCCCAGCGGGACGGGGCACGGGCGATCCCCGCATTCGCGCGAGCAAGGGCCCCCAGCGCCTCGATGCGCTGGGCGAGGAGCGGCGCGCGGGGCCCGGCCCGGGTACCCGCCCCACCGGCCAGGCGACAGAGTTGTCGCAGCTCCACCCGCAGCTCCCCCCGGCGCCTCAAGGCCGCATCCAGCGCCGCCCGGGGCCCTTGCTCGGCTTCTGCCGCCGCGATGAAAGGCGAGCGCAGCAGGCTCCCCAGCCGCCCCAGATCCGCTTCGCCCTGCAGAAGCTCCAGCACGGCGATCGCGCTATCCACCAGGGGATACGCCGAAAGGGGTTCGCCCAGGGAGATGTTGAACGGTAGCGGTGTGCTGGGGATCCCCGGCAAGCCGGCCCCCGGCCTCATCACCTGGGCGAATACCCGCTCTAGCTGCCGGCGCAGTCTCGCGAGATCCAGCACCACGACTCCGATGCGTGCCTCCGGGTCGGCGCCAAGCCGGGCCCGGGCCCAACGAGCCACCGCTTCCACCTCGTCTTCGGGGCCTGAAAAAACCACGCGTGCCGCCCGAGCAGCCTGGTCGGGGGGAGAGGGCGCGGCCAAGGCACACCCCGCCGCTTCGAGGGCGGTGAACAGCGCCCGCTCCTGAGGTGTGGGCTCCTCGAAGCCACACAGCAGCACCTGCCGTGGCACCGCGATACGCCCCTGCCGTATCCATGTGGCCAGCCTGTCTGGCAGCTGGGCGACGTCCAGGGCGCCCAGCGACTCGGCGAGCTCCCGGTAGCGGCGCGCCCAGCCCAGGAAGGCGCGTCCATCCTCGTGGAGAGGCTGCCCCTGCAAAGGCTCCCAAAGGCGATAGGCATGGGCGAGCTGCCAGGCTTCCCGGGCAAGCGCTGCGGTAGAGGCCACGTCGAGCAAAGGGCTCGCCTCGGACTCGCTGATGACCCGCTCCCACAGGACCTGTTCTTGCAGGGGGGAGAGGAGTAAGGGGACCCCCTCCAGGAGGAGCTCGCCATAGGCGCGCTCCAGCCAGGCGGACAAGGGCAGGATTTCGGGCGTCGGCCAGAGCATGAGGCCCCGGCCCCACTGCCGGCGGTCATACTCGTTCTTGAGGAAGCGAGCGAGCCGCCGGTTGATGGTGAGGGCCATTCCTCCCGCCTCGAGCCGCTCCCACAGCGCCTGCCGGGAAAGGGAAGGAAGACCCGCGGCACCGCCCATGGAAAAGGACCGGTCAGAAGGGAGCTAGCTTGGATCCGCCACGAGGGGCCCGGAAGGAAACCTCCAGCGGGGGCGCAACGACCAGCGCCGTTCCTGACCTACATCTTTCTGCATGCACCGCTTGGAGCTCGCACCGACCGCCCTTGTTGGACCTTGGCCCGCGCACGGACGCCTGCACGGACAAGGCGGCGCAGGGCACGGGACGCGACCACAAGGCCGGACAGCGCACACCCTGGTCTCGCCAGGGATGCAGCCCCCGAGCGGGGAATGACGCCGATACGCTCCACCCCCATTTCTTCAGCGCTCGAGGAGGTTGCGCTTGTCTTTGACCTTGGCCCACTCATCGGCATCCGCCGGCGGATCTTTTTTCTCGATGATCGGCTTCCAGATCTTCGCCAGCTCGGCGTTCAGCGCGATGAAATCCCGCTGGTCCTCGGGTACGTCGTCCTCGGCATAAATCGCCTCCACCGGGCACTCCGGCACGCACAGCGTGCAATCGATGCACTCGTCGGGATCGATCACCAGGAAGTTGGGGCCTTCCCGAAAACAATCCACTGGGCAGACGTCCACGCAGTCGGTGTACTTGCACTTGATACACGCTTCGGTGACGACGTAGGTCATAGGCGGTCCTTGGAGGCTCCGATGGGCAGAAGATAAAATTTCATTTTAACAGGAAAGGCTCGAGGGGACGGCCTCCCGCAACCCTTGAAAAAGCACGGCTCCGTCCCAATTTGATGCATATCAAAAAGCAAGCGCGCCTTTGACTTCAGCCTTCTCAACCCGGGGGATTTTGGGCTAGGATAGAGGCGCACTGCTTCCGGCGTCCTGCCGACTCTTGAATTCCCTGGATCCAACACCGAGCGGCCTGATGAGCGAGCACATACATTACGTGACCGATGATTCCTTCGAGGCGGAGGTCTTGAAATCCGACATCCCGGTGCTGGTGGACTACTGGGCCGAATGGTGCGGTCCGTGCAAAGTGATCGCGCCCATCCTGGACGAGGTGGCCCGCGAATATGCCGGCCGGCTCAAGGTCGCCAAGCTCAACATCGACGAAAACCAGTCCACGCCGCCCCGGTACGGAATCCGCGGCATCCCCACCCTCATGCTGTTCAAGAACGGAAACGTGGAAGCCACCAGGGTCGGCGCGTTGTCCAAATCCCAGTTGACAGCCTTTATTGACAGCCACCTTTAATACGAGTAGCCTTGAGGCCCGGTCCGAGTTAAAAGCTTGATTCGAAAAGACCCGGACCGGCTTCCAGGCGCAGCACCCTCCCATCCTCTCCTTCCCTTGTTTTTCCGGGGTCGTTCCGCATGCATTTGTCCGATCTAAAAAGCTTACCAGTGACTGAACTGGTCGAGATGGCGACCGCTAACGAGATCGAGGGCGCCAATCGACTGCGCAAGCAAGATTTGATTTTCGCCCTGCTCAAGAACCAAGCCCGCAAAGGCGAGAGCATCTATGGCAGCGGCACGCTGGAGGTCCTGCCGGATGGGTTCGGCTTCCTGCGCTCCCCCGACATGTCCTACCTAGCCGGGCCTGACGACATCTACGTGAGCCCGAGCCAGATCCGGCGCTTCAACCTGCACACCGGCGACACCATCGAGGGAGAGATCCGGACGCCGAAAGACGGCGAGCGCTACTTCGCGCTGGTGAAAGTGGACAAGGTGAACGGGGAGCCGCCGGAGAACGCGAAGAACAAGATCCTGTTCGAGAACCTGACGCCGCTGCATCCCACCGAGATGCTACGGCTGGAACGGGACATCAAGGCCGAGGAGAACATCACCGGCCGCATCATCGACATCATCGCCCCCATCGGCAAGGGCCAACGCGGTCTCATCGTCTCGCCACCCAAGGCTGGCAAGACAGTGATGCTGCAGCACATCGCCCATTCCATCACCGCCAACTACCCGGAAGTCATCCTGATCGTGCTGCTGATCGACGAGCGGCCCGAGGAGGTGACCGAGATGCAGCGCTCGGTGAAGGGCGAGGTGGTTTCCTCCACCTTCGACGAGCCGGCCACGCGCCATGTGCAGGTGGCGGAGATGGTGATCGAGAAAGCGAAGCGGTTAGTGGAGCACAAGAAGGATGTGGTGATCCTGCTGGACTCCATTACTCGGCTCGCCCGCGCCTACAACACGGTGGTGCCCGCTTCTGGCAAGGTGCTCACCGGCGGCGTGGATTCCAATGCCCTGCAGCGGCCCAAGCGCTTCTTCGGCGCGGCGCGCAACGTCGAGGAAGGCGGCAGCCTCACCATCATCGCCACGGCGCTCATCGACACTGGCTCCCGCATGGATGACGTGATCTACGAGGAGTTCAAGGGCACCGGCAACATGGAGATCCACCTTGACCGGCGCATGCACGAGAAGCGCATCTACCCGGCAATCAACGTGAACCGCTCGGGGACGCGTCGAGAAGAACTCCTGATCAGACAGGACATCCTGCAGAAGATCTGGGTGCTGAGAAAGCTGCTCTATCCGATGGACGACCTCGAGGCCATGGAATTCCTTCTCGACAAGATCCGGGCAACGAAAAACAACGCGGACTTCTTCGACTCGATGCGACGCGGTTAAGTTAGACCTCGAGCTCTTCGGCCGCGCCCGCACCGGGCCTGCGGCCACCGTGGCGCGGCCGATACCTCTCGGCCATGGAATTCCTTCTCGACAAGATCCGGGCAACGAAAAACAACGCGGACTTC
>NZ_DAIRTR010000081.1:10629-14210 GCF_036803785.1 Pelomicrobium sp.
TTCGACCCCCTGCCGCGGAGCCGACAAGGCCTCGCTGCCCTGGCAGCCGATAAGCGCAGCGCCTCGTGGCCCGAAGTCCGTTGGCTTACTGCGGCGCGCCGGATGCGGGAGCGGCCTCCGTGCGCGGGTCCATTCCCAGAGCCTCGGTCGAGCTTTCGCCCATAGGGATGAAGGTGCTCGGCACGACGCCCTCCGGCGCAGGCTTGCGGCTCTCTCCATAGCCGAAGGCGCCCAGAAGGAGAAGCACCGCGGCGAAATAGACGAACAGGCTTCCCGCTCCGAGGGCATCCATCAAGTAGCCACCCAGGGTCGGCCCGATCACCGCGCCAATGCCGTGCAGGAGCAGTAGCGCCCGGCTCGCTTCCAGCGTGTCCTCTGCCCGCATGAAATCGTTCACGTGGGCAACGCTCAGACCGTAGACGGTAAAGGCGAGCCCCCCATAGAGGAAGGCGCAGGCGATCAGCGCGGCCTGGGACAGGTCGGCGAGGGCGAAGATGGCCAGCGCCACTATGGCGCCGAGGATGCTCACTTTAGTGAGCACCGCCCGCCGATCGTGCTTGTCGGAAAACCGCCCGATGGGAAACTGCAGGAACGCACCGCCCAGCACAGCGGCGCTCACGAAGGCGGCCACGCCCGTTTCGGAAAAACCGATCCGGTAGGCATACACGGCGCCCATGCCCCAGAAGGCCCCGTTAAGCAGGCCTGAGGCGAGGGCGCCGCTCGGGCCGAGGGGCACCCGGCGAAACAAGGACGCGGGGTGGATGACCGGGGCCACCACGGGCTTGGGCTCCTGTACCTTGGTCATCACGATGGGCACAAGGGCCAAGGAAAGAATGACAGAGACGACGCCGAAGGGAACGAAGGTGCGCACGTCCCCGACCAGGATTAGGTATTGGCCGAGCGCCATGCTGACCAGGGTAACGGTCATGTAGCTACCGAACAGACGGCCCCGCGTCTTATTGGTGGCGAGCGCATTGAGCCAGCTCTCGATCACCATATACAGGCCCACCATGCAGACCCCTGTGATCGCCCGAAACAAGCTCCAGGTGAGCGGGCCAACGCTCAGGGCATGCAACACCGCCATGGTGGAAGCAATGGAGGCCATGGCGGCGAAGGCCCGCACGTGCCCGACGCCGCGGATAAGCGAGGGGCATAGGAAGCTGCCGAGGATGAAACCTAAGAAGTAGGACGACATCATGGTGCCGGTCACTGCATCGGAAAATCCCTCGACGCCGGCGCGAACTCCGAGCAGCGTGAAGAAAAAGCCGATGCCCACCAGAAGAAGGCTGGTGCCGAAGAGCAGGGAAAAAATGGAGCCGAACATCTCTAGCCCGGATATTCCACGAAGACGCCTCCCACGGTAAAGGCGAGAAAAGCAGCCTTGCGGCCATCGAGCGCCGCCTCGGGCGGGCGTCGGCAGGCTCCAACGCCGGGCAGCCCGGATGGCGGCACCCGCCGAGTGCACACCCGTGCTTGCGGGCTCAACCCGAAGGTGCGACCGCACCGAGGCCCGTGCCCAGCGGGGTAGTTGGCGAGACGAGCAGAATCCGAACGCAAGGGTCGTCCGACCGCCACGGCCGCCTTCCCAGCGGAACGTTGCAGCGCTCCTACGCCCTCCGGTGCTCTCGGCAGCTCCCCGTGTCGGCCCCCCTCCTCGCCCGTTGGAGCTCCACCCCGATGACCATCGGCTAAGAGGAACCGCTTCTTGACCGGCCCCGCACGCCATGGTCCCGGGTCCCCCGAGTCACCAAGCAAGAGGGTTACGCGGACCACCCGCGGCGGCGACGTCGGCTCGGGGATCACGGCCTCACACCCTGATCCCCACGCAAACTCCAGTACAATGAATCTCCAACAATGGATCCCCGAGCGCGAAAGACCCTCGATCCCCGGGAATGAACGGTATCCCCGCTACCCTGATTCCCGGCGACGGCATCGGCCCCGAGATCACCGATGCCACGCTTCTGGTCCTGGAGGCCCTGGGCGCCCCCTTCCAGTGGGAGCGGCGTCTCGCTGGCATGGCGGCGGTGCAGAGTCATGGGCACCCCCTTCCGGTCGAGACGCTGGAGAGCATCCGCCGCACCCGCCTTGCCCTGAAGGGGCCGCTAACGACACCGGTAGGCGGCGGCTACCGTTCGGTAAACGTACATCTGCGCACGGAGTTTCGGCTCTACGCCAACGTGCGCCCGGCCCGCACCCTTCTCTCCGGCGGCCGCTACGAGGGGGTGGACATCGTACTGGTGCGGGAGAACACCGAAGGCTTTTACGTGGGTTTTGAACACTATATCCCCATGGGCGATGATCCGCGGGCCGCGGCTGTCTCCTCCGGGATCATCACCCGGGAGGGCTGCCGGCGCGTGGCCGAATTCGCCTTCGACTACGCCCTGAAGCACGGCCGCCGCAAGCTCACCATCGTGCACAAGGCCAATATCCTCAAGGCGCTCACAGGCCTGTTCTTGGAAACGGTGCGGGAAGTGGGGGCAAAGTACCAGGGCCAAATCCAGATCGAGGACCGTATCATCGACGCCTGTGCCATGCAACTGGTGTTGGATCCCAGCCGCTTTGACGTGATACTCACCACCAACCTGTTTGGGGACATCCTTTCCGATCTGATCGCCGGCCTGGTGGGCGGCCTGGGCCTTGCGCCGGGGGCGAACATCGGGCGCGAGGCCGCCATCTTCGAAGCCGTGCATGGCTCCGCTCCCGATATCGCCGGCCAGGGCATTGCGAACCCTACGGCACTCATGCTGGCGGGAGCCATGATGTTGGAACACGTGGGTCGGGACGACCTGGCGGAGCGGCTCAGGGGGGCCATCGAAGCGACCATCGTCGAAGACGGCGTCCGTACCCCGGACCTGGGTGGCCATGCCACCACCGGAGCGTTTGCTCAGGCAGTGATCCGCCGTCTCGCCTGAGTTACGCTTGTTCGCAAAGGGCTAGTGAGAGATAATACATAATTTTCCAAATGCTTACCGTCCGGCGTTCGTGCGGCAAGGAATGCGCCATGAAAGAAAAGATCCACCCCAAATACACCGAAATCACGGTCACCTGCAGCTGCGGCAATACCTTCAAGACCCGCTCCACCCTGGGGCGAGACCTGCACGTGGAAGTGTGTTCCGCGTGCCACCCGTTCTACACGGGCACCCAGAAGATCGTGGACACCGCCGGGCGGGTGGAAAGGTTCCGCCAGAAATACGGCAACAAGCGCGCGGCCCACACTTGAAAGCCGTCTTGCCGTTTGCTGCCCCGGCTCATCCGGAATCGCCCTCCCTGCCTTTTTAAGCCTTTCGGCACAGCGTTCGATGGAGGCCTTCGCGCCTGCAGGGCGGGCGTTGTGTCGGCCGTGCAGCGCTTCTTTGTCCGCTCGGGCGTGAAGCGGTGCAACGACAGGATACGCGGCTAAAATACGCCCCATGCGCGTGGCCTTGCTCCGCCCTGATTCAACCGCGTCGCCCGCTTTTTCCCACCGCCCGTCCCAGCTCTCTGGCGGATCTGGCTCGCCCCCGGACTTACTAAGCCTCCTGCGCTCCTTCCCGTCCCTAGGCTCACGCCGAGGATAAACGCCTTGGTCTCGCCCCCCTTCC
>NZ_DAIRTR010000082.1:0-14105 GCF_036803785.1 Pelomicrobium sp.
GAGCTTGACGATCCTTTTCGCCAAGTCGCTGCCGACCCCAACCCGCACGGTAACGGCCTGCCTGACCTTGTTGCCGCCGGCAGCCTCTACTTTTCCACGCTCCAGGCAACGCACGTCGACACCCCGTTTGGCCAGCTTGGCGAGGAGGATGTCGTTCACCTGTCCCAGCTTGAACTCGTCATCGGCATAAAGGGTGAGCTGATACTCCGCCAACTCCACCCGGGCGTCCGAGCCCTTGAAATCGAAGCGGGTGGAAATCTCCTTGTTCGCCTGATCCACTGCGTTGCGTAGCTCTTGCTTGTCCACCTGCGAGACGATGTCGAACGAAGGCATGGCCGGCGTCCTCGACTAAGCGACTATCCCGGATAACCATAAAGGCGCAGAAAAGAAAAACGGCGATTCCCGTGCGAAGGACCGAAAGCGCGAAAGATCGAACCCAACTGCCGTTTCTCTGCACTGCCCTTTCTAGCGCCCTTTGCACCTCGGGCATTGTTTCTGCTTCGCGCCTCGGGTGGTTGGCTCATCTTCTATTTCTATTCTTCAGCTTCGCTGCGATACGCATCCGCAGCGCGTTCAGCCGGATGAAGCCGGCCGCGTCAGCCTGGTTGTAGGCGCCCCGGTCTTCCTCGAAAGTGGCGATGGCGGGATCGAAAAGGGAGTCCGTGTCGGAGCCCCGCCCCACCACCATCACGTTGCCTTTGTAGAGCTTCAGGCGCACCCAGCCGTTGACGCTCGCTTGGGAAGCGTCGATCAGCTCCTGGAGCATTTGCCGCTCGGGGCTAAACCAGTAACCGTTGTAGATCAGGGAAGCGTACCGGGGCATGAGCTCGTCTTTCAAGTGCGCCACCTCGCGGTCCAGGGTAAGGGACTCCATGGCCCGGTGGGCCTTGAGCAGGATGGTACCCCCCGGAGTTTCGTAGCAGCCCCGGGACTTCATTCCCACGTAGCGGTTCTCCACCAGATCGAGCCGTCCGATCCCGTGCTTCGCTCCCAGGCGGTTCAAGGTGGCGAGCACCTGGGCGGGGCTTAGCTTGCGGCCGTTCACCGCCACGCAGTCGCCGCGGCGGAACTCGAGCTTTACGTACTCCGGCTTGTTGGGGGCCCGCTCCGGCGCCACGGTCCAGCGCCACATGGACTCCTCCGGCTCCTTCGCCGGGTCCTCCAGAATACGCCCCTCGTAGGAGATGTGCAGCAGGTTGGCGTCCATGCTATAGGGGGAGCCGCCTTTTTTCTTCATCTCCACCGGGATGCCGTGTTTCCTGGCGTAGGCCACGAGTTTCTCCCGGGAGGTGAGATCCCATTCCCGCCACGGCGCGATCACCCGGATGTCGGGCGCCAGGGCATAGTAGCCCAGCTCGAAGCGCACCTGGTCGTTGCCTTTGCCGGTGGCGCCGTGGGCCACCGCGTCCGCCCGGCTCTTGCGCGCGATCTCGATCTGGCGTTTGGCGATCAGCGGCCGGGCGATGGAAGTGCCGAGCAGGTATTCCCCTTCGTACACGGCATTCGCCCGAAACATGGGAAACACGAAATCTCGGGCGAATTCCTCCTTGAGATCCTCGATGTAGATCTCTTTGACGCCGAGCATCTTGGCCTTGGCCCTGGCTGGCGCCAGCTCCTCCCCCTGGCCGATGTCGGCGGTGAAGGTCACCACTTCACAGCCGTAGCGCTCCTGCAGCCACTTGAGGATCACCGACGTGTCCAGGCCGCCCGAATAGGCAAGTACGACTTTCTTCACTGTGCTCATTTTGATTCGTCTTTGATCTCGCCGAGGAGCAGATACTCCATCAGCGCCTTTTGGGTGTGCAATCTGTTCTCCGCTTCGTCCCATACTACGCTCTGGGGACCGTCGATCACCTCCGCGGTCACCTCCTCGCCCCGGTGGGCCGGCAGGCAGTGCATGAAAAGCGCATCGGGCTTGGCGAGCCGCATCATCTGGGCATCTACCCGCCAGCGCTCGAAAGCGCGGCGGCGCGCCTCGTCCTCCGCCTCGAAACCCATGCTGGTCCAGACGTCCGTGGTCACCAGGTCTGCGCCGCGGGCGGCGTCCATGGGGTCAGGGAAATGTTCATAGTGGCTCAGCTCGTCGATTCCGGCCCGCTCCGGTTCCACCCCATAACCCGGAGGGCTGGACACCTGCAGTTTGAAATCGAAAATAGCCGCCGCCTGCAGCCAGGTATAGCAGACGTTGTTGGCATCGCCGATCCAGGCTACCGTCCTGCCTTCGATGGGGCCTCGATGCTCGATGAAGGTGTAGATGTCCGCCATGATCTGGCACGGGTGGTATTGATTGGTGAGGCCGTTGATGACCGGCACTCGGGAGTGGGCAGCGAAACGCTCTACGGTCGCCTGCTCGAAAGTGCGGATCATCACCAGGTCCACCATGCGCGACACTACCTGGGCCATGTCCTCCACCGGCTCGCCTCGCCCTAGCTGGGTATCCCGGGTATTGAGATAGATGGCCGCGCCGCCAAGCTGGTGCATCCCTGCCTCGAACGACAGGCGCGTGCGGGTCGACTGCTTCTCGAAGATCATCGCCAGCGTGCGGTCGGTCAAGGTCTGGTGGGGTTGGTAGCGTTTGAACTTCTCCTTGATGTAGCGGGTGCGGCGGAACAGATACTCGAATTCCCCGCGAGTAAAATCCTTGAGCTGGAGAAAGTGCTTTGCCGGCATCTTACTTAGCTCGCGGCCTCGCGCGCCTCGTCCCGAAGAAACTCAGTCACCACGGCCACCACTGTGTCCACCACCTGCTGGGCCTGGGTCCGGTCGATGACCAGGGGCGGAAGCAATCGGATCACGCTGTCCAGGGTAACGTTGATCAGCACACCCGCTGCCAGCGCCCGCTCTACCAGCTCTTTGCATGGGCGCTTGAGCTCGATGCCGATCATAAGCCCTTGACCCCGCACCTCCACAACGCCGGGAACTCCGCCAAGGCGCTCCCTGAAGGCCTGGAGCATGTAGTGCCCCATGCTCGCCGCATTGGCGAGCAAGCCTTCTTCCTCCATGACCGCCAGGGTAGTGAGCGCCGCGGTGCAGGCGAGGGGCCCGCCGCCGAAGGTGGAGCCGTGGGTGCCTGGCTTGAACACCTGTGCTGCGGCGCCCCGGGCAAGGCAAGCACCCACGGGAAAGCCGGAGCCCAGCCCCTTTGCCAGGGTCATCACGTCGGGATGCATGCGGGTGTGCTGGAAAGCGAACCAGCGCCCGGTGCGGCCGATGCCGCACTGGACTTCGTCCAACATGAGGAGCCAGCCAAACCGGTCGCAAACAGCCCGCAGCCGTTCCAGGTACGTGGCCTCCGGCACCTGCACTCCGCCCTCTCCTTGGAACGGCTCCACCAGCACTGCCACGACGTCGCGGTTGTGCTCCCCCACCTGTTCCACCGCCCGTACATCGTTGTACGGCACTCGCGCAAATCCGCCCAGCAGAGGCTCGAACCCAGCCTGGACTTTGCGGTTGCCGGTCGCGGTCAGGGTGGCCATGGTGCGCCCGTGAAACGCCCGCTCCATGACGATAATGGTGGGCGTTTCAATGCCCCGCCGGTGGCCGTAGAGACGCGCCAGCTTAATGGCCGCCTCGTTGGCCTCAGCCCCAGAATTGCAAAAAAAAGCATTGTCCATCCCGGAGAGGGAGCACAGGCGCGCAGCCAGCTCTTCCTGCAGCGGGATGCGATACAAGTTGGAGGTGTGGATCAGCGTCTGGGCCTGCCGGCACAGAGCCTCGGCCAGTCTGGGATGGGCATGGCCGATACCGCACACTGCTACGCCCGCCACCGCGTCCAGATAGCGTCGTCCTTCCGCGTCCCATAGCCAGACGCCCTCCCCGCGGGTAAACGCTACGGGGAGCCGAGCATAGGTGTCCATCAGGTATTGCGACATCGCCGTACCAAAAAAGCAAATGCACACGGAAGCTGCCGCCGCCGTGTGCCCGAATCGCACAATTTGCCATATTGTGGCGACAAGGCAATCGCGGTGCAAGGGTCTCCCCCGGGCGCCGCCTCCTCCGGTGCACGCCCGAAGTGCCGGGAGGGGAAAGCCAGCTGAGCTGCCTGGAGCACGTCAGCGGCGGATCCGGCGCAAGCCCTTCTCTTCGCTGCCGGTGAGCACCCGAACGCAGGGCAGGTAGCCGTCGTAGACGATGCCGTGCAGCTCCACCCTTTTCGGCGAGCGCAGCAACCCCACCAGGTACTGGACGATGTCCTGGGTGATCACCTGCCCCGGGACCAGGACCGGGATGCCGGGCGGATAAGGCACGATCTGGTCGCAGGACACCCGGCCCGCGAGCCCTCCGTTCACTCGGTCCTTCTCGTCCAACAGCGGCGCGATCTCCCCGCCGCAGTAGAAAGCGTCCCGCGGCAGATACTTGAGCTGAGTGAAGCGGGGAATGTCCGGCGTCTGGTACAGCCGTTGGGGCGAACGCCCTTCCCGGGCAATGCGCATCAGCGCGTCGTAGAGCCGAGAGCACTTGCTGCGGGTCGTGCCAATAGTGAGCAGCAGTGTCAGGGTGTTAAAAGTGGATTTCTCCACCTGGATGTTATAGCGATCGAACAGCTCCCGCTGCAGCTCCTCCACTGTGAGGCCGCAGCGGGAAATGTCCACCGTAACCTTGGTCGGATCGAGCCTCACGTTGTCGTTCTTCACTTCCTCGGGCAGCAGATCGTCCAGCTCCAGCACCCGGAATACGCCGGTGGAATTGATCTGCTCCCGCAGCTCCGCAGCCAGCTCCAGCGTGCGCTTGAGCAGCTTGTAGCCTTCCATCACCGCTTGCTTGCGCGCTACGTCCAGGCTGGCGATCATGGCGTACTGGGGGCTCGTGGAGGTATGCATATTGAAATTCTCCCGGAACAGGTGCTCGTTGAAGTCCGGGTCGTTGACGTGGATCATGCTGGCCTGGGAGAAGGCAGAAAGCACCTTGTGGGTGGACTGGGTGGCGTAATCCGCCCCCGCTTCGAGGGCCGTGGGCCGCAAGGAGGGATGAAAGCGAGCGTGGCCGTACCATGCCTCGTCGATGATCACCTTGATGTTGTGGGCGTGGGCCGCTTCCACGATAGGCGCCAGGTCGTAGCGCAGCCCGTCGTAAGTGCATGAGGTGAGGATCATGGCCTGCGCATCCGGATGCTCCTCGATCGCCTTCAGGATGGTCTTCTTGGGCACCGGCCCGTAAACCCCATATTTCTTGTTGACCGAGGAATCCATGTAGATTGGATGAGCGCCGGACAACACCACGCCGTGATGCACGGATTTGTGGCAATTGCGATCGAGGAGCAGTTTCTCTCCCGGCGCGAGCAAGGTCTGGAAAATCACTTTGTTGGCGGTGGAGGTGCCGTTGGTGGCGAAGAAGGTGCGCCGGGCTCCGAACGCTTTGGCCGCCATCTCCTGGGCGTCGCGGATCACACCGGTGGGCTCCATCAGGGAGTCCAGCATGGGCACCGACACCGAGAGGTCGGCGTCGAAGATGTGCTCGCCCATGAACTCGTAGAAATCGTTGACCCAGGGACTGCCGCGCAGGGAATCGCCTGAGGAATGGCCGGGGGTATGCCAGGCGTCTTTGGCCATGAGCACGTAGCTCTTGAGCTGGTCGTAGAAGGGCGTGCGCGCCTTTTCCTGAATCTGGGCGGAGAGGATACGGTACCAGCCGTTGTAGTCCCGTTCTTCGCGATAGAAATAGCCATCCACCGCCTCGCTGAACAGGGCGTCCACCACCTCGTCCTCCTGCTCTTGGGAAATGAGGATGTAGACGTCCAGCTCGGGCCGGAAGCGGGTAATGCGCTGCACCAGCTCCAGCGCCGACATCTGCAGTGAGCGCTGGCCGTTGGACTCGGCCTTGAGGGTGTAGAGCCGGTCGTCCACCACCACCGCCTGGATGTCCCCGTCCTCCTCGATCTGGCGCAGGGCTTCGAGGGCGGTGGTGACGCCGACGAACGTCAGGCCGTAGGGATTTTCCAGGGTGCGGGCGGCCGCGTTGAGGCCCTTGATGATTTCCTTAAGGACTAGGTTCTCGTCGTTGATCACCAGGACGCGGCTAACCGGCTTTTTCATAGGGTGGGAACCCCCCGGGTTGCAAAAATGGGCCTTTATGCGCCAAAACTCGGGCGAGTGCAACCCCTCCCCTTCGCGGGGGGCAGCCTGCAACCAAAATCGTTATACTTGAATCCAAAAGATTAAGAGATTGCCCAGGCAGCGCAGGGATCCCCCTGGCGCCCGGCCAGGAGACCGCACCGGATTGACTTTCCCGCCCATGCGAACCCGTCTTGCCTTGCTGCTGCCCCTCCTGCTGGGGGTGCTGGCGTGGATTGCCGGCGCCGCCCCCAAGGAAAAGCCCGAGGCCACTCCAGAAAAGAAAGCCCGATCTCCCGTGGTGGTCATGTCCTTCCAGGGGCCCATCGGCCCGGCCATCGCCGACTACGTCTCCCGCGGGCTCGGCTTCGCTCAGCGGGAAGGGGCGGAGCTGGTGGTGCTCCAAATGGACACCCCCGGGGGCTTAGATACTTCCATGCGCCAGATCATCAAGGACATCCTGGCCTCTCCTGTTCCGGTGGCGGTCTTCGTCGGCCCCCGGGGTGCCCGCGCCGCCAGCGCCGGGACCTATATCCTCTATGCGAGCCATATCGCCGCCATGGCCCCGGGCACCAACCTGGGCGCCGCAACCCCGGTACAGATCGGCGGCGTGCCAGAACCCCAGAAACCCGAGCAGCCGGCCGGTGAAAAGGATAAGGAGACCAAGGGGGAGAAAAAAGAGGGGAAGGCCGACGATAAGGGCCAAAAGAGCGAAAAGCCCCCTTCTTCGGTCGATGCCATGCGGGCCAAACAGATCCACGACGCCGCCGCCTACATCCGCGGCCTCGCCCAGCTGCGGGGCCGCAACGTGGAGTGGGCGGAGAAAGCGGTCCGTGAGGCCGTGAGCCTGTCGGCGGAGGAGGCGGCCAAAATCAACGTGATCGATCTGGTGGCCGAGGACCTCACCGATCTGGTCAAGAAGCTGCACGGGCGGACGGTGGAAGCCGGAGGACACAAGCGCGTCTTGCAGCTCGCCCAAGCGCCGCGCCTGGAGTATCTGCCGGACTGGCGCACCAAGCTGCTGGCCGTCATCACCGATCCGAGCGTCGCCTATATCCTGATGCTGATCGGCATCTACGGCCTGTTTTTCGAGTTTTCCAATCCCGGTTTCGTGCTGCCCGGGGTGGTGGGCGCCATCTGCTTGCTGCTCGCTCTGTTTGCGTTTCAGCTCTTGCCGATCAACTATGCTGGCCTGGCCTTAATCCTGCTCGGGCTCGCCTTCATGATCGGGGAGGCCTTTCTGCCCAGTTTCGGCGTGCTGGGCATCGGAGGGCTGATAGCTTTCGTGATCGGCTCCATCATGCTGATCGACACCGAGGTGCCGGGCTATGGCATCCCCTGGGAACTCATCGGGATCTTCACCGTCATCAGCGCCGCGTTCCTGGCCATCGTGCTCAGCATGGCGTTACGGGCCCGCAAGCGACCGGTAGTAAGCGGCGCCGAGGAAATGGTGGGCGCCATGGGCGAGATGCTGGAAGACGCCCCGGGCGGGGAAGGACTGGCGCGAGTGCACAGCGAGATCTGGCGGGTGCGGGCGGCGCAGCCGTTGCGCCGCGGCCAGCGGGTGCGCGTCACGGCCATGAGGGATCTGGTGCTCGACGTGGTACCGGTGGATTCCAACTGACGAAGGGAGGAAAGAGACAATGCCTTTGTTTCCGGAAATCGGTTTAGGCGGCTTTCTGATTCTTCTTGCCGTGCTGGTCGTCGCCTCGTTCCGCATCCTGCGGGAGTACGAGCGAGGCGTGGTCTTCATGCTGGGACGGTTCTGGAAAGTGAAGGGTCCAGGCCTCATCCTGGTGATCCCCGGCATCCAGCAAATGGTGCGGGTGGACCTGCGCACGGTAACCATGGACGTGCCCAGCCAGGACGTGATCTCCCGCGACAACGTCTCCGTCAAGGTCAACGCGGTCATCTACTTCCGGGTGGTGGACCCGCAAAAGGCCATCATCCAGGTGGAAAACTTCCTGGTGGCCACCAGTCAGCTCGCCCAGACGACGCTGCGGGCGGTGCTCGGCAAGCATGAGCTGGACGAGATGCTGGCCGAGCGGGAGAAGCTCAACGTGGACATCCAGCAGACCCTGGACGTGCAGACGGACGCCTGGGGGGTGAAGGTATCGAACGTAGAGATCAAGCACGTGGATCTGAACGAGTCCATGGTGCGGGCCATAGCCCGTCAGGCGGAAGCCGAGCGGGAACGGCGGGCCAAGATTATTCACGCCGAAGGCGAGCTACAGGCTGCCGAGAAGCTGCTCCAGGCCGCCCAGATGCTGGCACGCCAGCCGGAGGCGATGCAACTTCGATACATGCAAACCTTGACCCAGATCGCAGGCGACAAGTCCCACACCATCGTGTTCCCGCTGCCAGTGGACATCATCTCCCTCGTGACCGAGACACTGAAGCGCAATCGGGAACAACGCCCCCTCGCCTAGCTTCACTTTTGCCCGCCCCCAAAAAGCGCGCGGCCCGGGGTCTACGGGCCGCGCGCGTCTGACCTTTGATCCGCGGGCAGCTCAAGCCATGGCTTTGATGGCGTGGGCCAGCCGGCTCTTGTATCGGGCCACGGTGTTCTTGTGGACGATATCCTTGTCCGCGATCCGGTCCACCGTGCTCATACACTGGCGAAACTGGGCTTCGGCGGCGGCTTTGTCCCCCCCCTGGATGGCCTTGCGGACCTTCTTGATGGCGGTGCGAAACTCGGAGCGCAGGGACATATTGCGCAGGCGCCGCCGCACGGCTTGGCGGGCCCGTTTGCGCGCTTGTGCGGTATTGGCCATAGGAAAAAAGCTAAGGTCCTGTCGAGAAGGGGCGAATGATAAGGAAAACGGCTCTCTTTGGCAAGGCGCGGGAAAGGCCCTACGGGATGAGCCGGAAAACGGAGCACCTTCCGCCCTCGCTCGGGCGGCCTCTCTAGATTATTATCGCGCGAGCCTTTCGCCCCGGCCCAGGGCCCCAATGCCTCCATGAATCTTCTGCGCGCCGTCGCCACCGTAAGCAGCATGACGCTGCTCTCTCGGATCCTCGGCTTTGTACGGGACGTGGTCATCGCCCGCGTATTCGGGGCAGGGCTTGCCACCGACGCCTTTTTCGTGGCCTTCCGCATTCCCAATCTGCTGCGGCGTCTCTTCGCCGAGGGAGCATTTTCTCAAGCCTTCGTTCCGGTACTGGCCGAGTACCGCAATCGCCATGGCCATCAGGCGACCCGGGAGCTGGTGGACCGGGTAGCGGCAGCACTCGGTCTCGCCCTGGCGGTAGTGATCCTGTTGGGCGTGATCGCCGCCCCCTTCATCATTTACGTGAGCGCCCCCGGCTTCTCGGCCACGCCAGAGCGTTTCGAGCTGACCGTACAGCTGCTGCGCATCACATTCCCCTATATCGGCTTCATCTCCCTCACGGCGCTCGCCGCCGGCATCCTCAATACCTACAGTCGCTTTTCGGTGCCCGCCTTCACGCCGGTGCTGCTCAACCTCTCCTTCATCGCCGGCGCCCTGTGGCTCGCCCCGCTCCTTGACCCCCCCGTTCTGGCCTTGGCTTGGGCGGTGTTCATCGGTGGGCTGGCTCAACTTCTGTTTCAGATTCCCTTCCTGGTCCGGCTCGATCTGCTCCCCCGCTTCCGCTGGCGTGCGCACGATCCCGGCGTCCGGCGCATCCTGGGCCTCATGGCGCCGGCGCTTTTTGGCGTTTCCATCAGCCAGCTGAGCCTCCTCATCAACACCATCTTCGCCTCATTCTTGGTCACAGGCAGCGTCTCCTGGCTCTACTACGCCGATCGGTTGATGGAGTTCCCCACGGGACTGTTGGGCGTTGCCCTCGGTACGGTGCTGCTGCCGAGCTTGTCCAGGCACCATGCTGACCACAATCCCGAGGAATATTCTCGACTCCTCGACTGGGGATTGCGCCTCACCATGATCCTCACGCTGCCCGCCGCCCTCGCCCTGGCCGTGCTCTCGGTGCCTCTGATCGCTACCCTGTTCCATCACGGCCAGTTCGGTGCAGAAGACGTCTGGATGACCCGGCAGGCCCTCCTCGCCTACAGCGTGGGCCTGACCGGCCTCATCCTGGTCAAGGTGCTAGCTCCGGGCTTCTACGCCCGCCAAGACATTCGCACGCCGGTGCGCGCCGCCGTGATGACTTTGTTCGCTACCCAGGCCATGAACCTGGCCTTCATCTTTCCCCTGAAGCACGCGGGACTGGCCCTGGCGATCAGCCTGGGCGCCTGTTTGAACGCAGCGCTCTTGTACCGGCGGCTGCGCCAGCAGGGCATCTACCGGCCCGCAGCGGGCTGGGGGCGGTTTCTCGTCAAGATCGCCGCGGCCCTTACGGTCATGGCGGCCGTGCTGTGGTTTGGCGCAGGGCCCGAGGCCGCGTGGCTTGCCACCTCCGCAATGCAGCGCGCCGCCCGGCTGGCGGCTGTCATTGCCGCCGGGGCAGCCGCCTATTTCGCCGTGCTATGGCTCCTCGGGGTGCGGCTGGCCGATTTTTACCGGCGGGCGGCTTGAGCCGGCGGGTAACAAGACACGCCGTCAAGCGGCCCTCGCCTGCTTGAGCAGGCTCCGGACGACGCTGGAGACCACCACGTCGCCGCTGCGGGCGTAGCGCTCGTGGTTGTCCTCGATGTCCTTCAAATCGTAGAGATAGTTCACCATGATCCCCAAGGATTGCTTGAGCCCCTTGGGGGAAACGTCGGCCATCCAGTTGATACGCTCTAGGCGCGCCCCGTTGCCCAGGTGAAAGCGCGCCACGGGATCCATCGGGCGGTTGCCCTCCTTGGCTTCCACCAGGTAGCGGGCGCACAGGCGGATGAGGGGTCCCCGCAAAGCCTCCCGGGCCGGCGCTGAGTGCACCCATTCGTTGCCGGACAAGAGCTTGCGCAACCCCACCTCCGGGTCCGACTCGCCGCTCGCCTCCGCAATGCGCTTCGCCTCTGGGGTTGCAAGAACCGGCTCGGACTTGTCCAGAAGCACCGCCAGCCAGCGGCGGAAGAAAGGTACAGGCGACAGGGTGGCGAAGGTCTTCAGGTTGGGTAGCTCCTCCTTGAGGTCGTCGATGACCCGCTTCAGCAGGAAGTGGCCGAAACTCACCCCCCGCAGCCCGGGCTGAGTATTGGAAATGGAATAGAACACGGCGGTGTCCGCCTTGCGGGGATCGGCGGCGGGCGCCTGCTCGTCTAGGAGGGTGTGGATGCTAGTCGCGATGCGCCGCACCAGCGCCACCTCGACGAAGATCAGGGGCTCATCAGGCATGCGGGGATGGAAAAAGGCGTAGCAGCGGCGGTCTCCGTCCAGCCGGTGCCGCAGATCGCTCCAGGAGCGGATCTCGTGGACCGCCTCGTAGGCGAACAATTTCTCTAGCAGCATCGCGGGAGACTCCCAGGTGATGCGACGCAGGTCCAGGAAGCCCACGTCGAACCAGCTCGCCAGCAAACCCTCCAGTTCCCGGTCCAGGACGGAGAGCTCTGGCGCCTCCCGCAGCATGCGCAGCACGTCAGCCCGCAAGTCCACGAGAAATTTCACTCCCTGGGGGAGGGCATTGAACTGGGTGAAGATGCGAAGCCGAGGCGACTGCAGCGCCTCTGCCAGCCGGGCGACGGCCAACGTTCGGCCGCCCTCGGGCGCGCGCCGGTACGCGTCGATGGCCCTGTCCACCGCCGCCAAGTCGGGACCGAACTCCCGCGCAAGGAGTTGTAGAAACGTCCGCCGTCCCGGATCAGGAAGAGCAAGATAGGTCTCCCCGATCTCAGCTGCCCGGGCCCGAGCCGAGACCTGCCCCCCCACTTCCTGGACGCACTCGGTGAGGGTATGGCGCAAGCGCGCGAGCTGGCGCGGGCTCAGATGGCCGGCGCCGTCCGCCTCCTCGTTGCTGCGGGCCGAAGAAGCGAGCTCCCGCCACAGCTCCCGCAGGCCTTTCCAGCCCCGCGCCAGAAATCCTGAACGCTCGACCTCTTCCACGACTGCTCCGTCATCTCGGACCGACGCCCCTCTATTCCGGTCGGCGGCGGTCGGACCCGTTTCATCAACTCAAGCAACGCCCATGCCCGCCAGGAAGACCCGGAAAAGCACCCCGGGGTTCCCGCAAGGCGCGGATCGAACCCCAAGGCCCAACGTCCCAGGCTCAAAGCTGGTAGTCGCTGCCGCGTCCGGCCAGGGTAGCCTCCACCACCCGCCGCGACAGATGGGGCGCAAAGAGGTGGATAAAGTCATAGATATAGCCCCGCAGATACGCCCCCCGTCGCAGGGCGATGCGGGTCACGCTCGACTCAAACAGATGGCTTGCATCAAGAGCCTTGAGACCCTTGTCCTCCCGGGGATCATAGGCCATGCGGGCGACGATGCCGATACCCAGGCCCAGCTTCACGTAGGTTTTGATCACGTCCGCATCAATGGCGGTCAGCACCACATTTGGCTTCAAGCCCCGTTGCTCAAAAGCCCGTTGGATCTGGGAGCGCCCAGTAAAGGCGAAGTCGTAGGTGATGAGGGGAAAGCGGGCGATCGCCTCCAGGGTGAGCGTCGGTTCCTTGAGCAGGGGGTGACGGGGTGGCGTCACCACGCAGTGATTCCATTGGTAGCAGGGCAGCGTCACCAGCTTCTCGTAGAGGGCAAGGGACTCGGTAGCGATCGCCAGATCCGCTTCCGCAGCCATGACGGCCTCGGCGATCTGCTGGGGATTGCCCTGCCTGAGGCTCAACCGGACCTGAGGGTACTGGGCGCGGAATTCTTGGATCACCGGCGGGAGCGCATAGCGGGCCTGGGTATGGGTGGTGGCGATCACCAGATTGCCGCTCGCTTGGGCGCTATATTCCTCGCCCACCCGCTTCAGATTTTCCACTTCGTCGAGAATGCGGCGGGCGATGACGAGGGCCGCCTCCCCGGGCGGGGTGATCTCCGTGATGCGCTTGCCCCTGCGCACGAAGAGGCGCACACCCAATTCTTCCTCCAGCATCCGGATCTGCTTGCTAATGCCAGGCTGGGAGGTGTAGAGGGCGTTGGCCGCCTCGGAGACGTTCAGGCCTTGCCTAGCCACCTCGCAGAAATACCGCAGCTGCTGTAATTTCATGGCGCGTTAAATACCATTAAGTTATTAAAGTCTAACATATTATTCTTTATGAGCATTAAAGCACCTGCTATCATGCTGTCGATCCGTGGCCGGTGACTTGTACTGCCTGTTCGAGGAGCGATAACCGAAGCCAAGCATCAGCCGACAGGGAGTTATAGCAACGCCGAAGAACGAAAGAGCACGCCAGTGCAAGAGAGCTCGCTCCCGCGCGGCGACCCAAGGCCGGGAACAATGGGCGGCAAAGTCTATTTCGTGGGGGCCGGGCCAGGGGCTCCCGACCTGATCACGATGCGCGGGGCGCGTCTTCTCGCCCAGGCGGACGTCGTTTTCCATGACGCCCTGGTCCACCCGGACCTCCTGGCACTGGCGCCCCAGGCGAGAATCGTGAACGTGGGCAAGCGCCACAACGGCGCAGCTGTGGACCAACGCTTCATCCACCGCAGCCTCGCCCAGGCGGCACGCCGCTGGGCGACGGTCGTCCGCCTCAAAGGAGGGGATCCGACCCTTTTCGGTCGGCTGCAGGAGGAAATCGAGGCCCTTGAGGCCGAGGCGATCCCGTACGAGGTGGTGCCCGGGGTCACCGCGGCCACCGCAGCCGCCGCGACCCTGGGCGTCTCCCTCACCCGGCGGGGATCCGGTCGCAGCGTGGCCCTCGTAACGCCCCGAGTTGGCTGCGGGGAAGCGCCCACCGACTGGGCCGCAGGGGCGGCCGGGGCGGACACCCTGGCCGTCTACATGGGGGCAAGCCAAGTGGCCCAGGTCGCAGCTACCCTCATCGCCCAGGGAAAGCCCCCCTCCACGCCAGCCGTCCTCGTGGAAAACGCGACCGTGGCGGGCGAACGCCATCTCCTGACCAACCTCGGAGCCCTTTTGGGGGGCTGTCCTCTGCAAACCCAAGGCCCGGTCCTGATCTTGGCAGGCCGGGCAGCCGAAGCCTTTGCCGCCCGCACGCTCCCAGCGGAAACTGTCTCCATTCCCGCCCCCCTCTTCTAAGAAGGCAAGCCC
>NZ_DAIRTR010000083.1:0-13881 GCF_036803785.1 Pelomicrobium sp.
GGGGCGGAAGGAAACGGGCGGCGCCTCCGGCTCGATTTCCGGCGCCGGGCGGGGCGCGTCGGCACCCTCCGCTTCCGGTCCGGGCAAGACGCTGACCGTGAGGGGCGTCAGCACCGCTGGAAGCCGTACTTCGTCATGGATTAAAGGCACCGGTAGCAGCAAGGCCACCCCGTGCAGCAGGGCCGAGCCCGCGAGGAACCAGGCGATGGGCGTGGGCCTCGGGGGAGCCTCCTCTTGCCGCGCCGCCGCCCCCCCCGGCGAGCGGGGAAATTCGAGGATTTCGGCGGACTTTTCCACGGACTGGCGCATAGGAGGAAGGAAATCATACCTGGGCCGCCTCGCCTAGCCTGTTTGCCTCGCCCCTGACAGGAAAGCGCCACGGGTTGCCAGGGGCAGCGCCGGCCGACGATAATGCGTTGCCGTATGGGCTGCAGCGGTAGCGTTCAAATCCGATCGGCAGTCGAACCTGGCATCCCACCTTCCTGCGCTGCAATCCGAGCCGGCCATGGCCTACTACACCTGGATTAAGCACCTGCACGTCGCCTGCGTGGTGGCAAGCTACGGGCTGTTCTTCGTCAGGGGAGTGTGGATGATCGTCGAGTCGCCGATGCTCCATCGGCGATGGGTCAGGATCGTCCCCCATGTGAACGACACCGTGCTGCTCGCCGCCGGCCTCACCCTTTCCTTCATGATCGCCCAGTACCCGTTCGTCGCCGGCTGGGTGACTGCCAAAGTGGTGGCGCTCATCCTCTATATCCTGCTCGGGATGTACGGGCTGAAGCACGGCGAGACCAAGCGCGACCGGGTACTCGCCTGGATCGCCGCCCAGGTCGTGTTTCTCTATATCGTGGCGGTGGCGATCACCAAGAGCACCAACCCAATGGCGACATGGCTCTAGCGCTGGGCCGAAGAGAAAAGCGTTGAGGCCTAGAGCATCGATCCCGTGACCTCCCGCCCCAAGCCCCTCGCCGGCGTGCGGGTGCTGGACCTGACCCGTCTGTTGCCGGGCCCCCTTTGCACCCTGCATCTGGCCGACCTGGGCGCCGACGTGGTCAAGGTGGAGGACCCGCGGCAGGGCGACGACGCCCGCCGCTTCCCTGCAGCTGCGGGTGTGGTCTCCCCCTTCTTCACGCTGCTCAACCGCAACAAGCGGGCGCTGCGGCTCGACTTGAAGCACCCCCTCGGGCGCGAGGCATTCCTGCGCCTGGCCCAGGGGGCCGACGTGGTGGTCGAAAGCTTCCGTCCCGGGGTCATGGAGCGCCTGGGTGTGGACTACCCGCGGCTCGCTACGGCGAACCCGAAGCTCGTCTATTGCGCCATCACCGGCTTCGGCCAGAACGGGCCGTACCGGGATCACGCTGGCCACGACGTCAACTACCTGGGTCATGCCGGCGTGCTGGACCAGATCGGCCCCGTCGGGGGCGCCCCGGTGATCCCTAACCTACAGATCGCGGATACGCTCGGCGCCCTCATGGGGACCACCGGAATCCTGGCGGCGCTGCTGGACGCCCGGACGAGCGGTCGCGGCCGGCTGGTGGACGTCTCTATGACCGACGCGGTGCTGGCCCACGCTATCTTTCCGATGCTTGCCCTGTTGAGTCAGGGGCGCACCGCACCCCGGGGCGAGGACACGATCAGTGGCGCGCTGCCCTGCTACAACGTCTACCCGACCGCCGACGGGCGCTATGTGGCAGTGGGGGCGCTCGAGCGCAAGTTCTGGGACCGGCTGTGCGAAGTGTTGGCGCGTCCGGACTTGAAACCCAAGCAGATGCCAGATGACCCCCAGGAGCGTACCCAGGTCAAGGCCGAGCTGGCTGCAATCTTCGCCTCCCAGCCCCTCGCCCACTGGCTCGAGCGCTTCCGCCACGCCGACTGCTGTGTGTCGCCCGTGGTCACCTTAGAGGAAGCCCTGGCCGATCCCCACTTCAACGCCCGCGGCATGATCGTGCGCGACGTCGACGGGCAGCCAGTCCAGTTCGCCTGTCCCTTACATCTTTCCGACTTCACGTTCTCGGTCGAACGAGCGCCTCCCCAGCCGGGCGAGCACAGCGAGGAAGTCCTGGCCGAAGCCGGCTTCACCGAGGGGGAGATCGAAGGATTGCGCGCTGCCGGCGTCATCTAGCCTCGGCCGCCTGACACACAGAGCAGGCCGTCGGCCGCGGCTCCTAGCGCAAGGAGTGACGCCGGCCGCTCTTCCAGATCGAACGGCGCCGCCATCGCCCACCCGCTCGACTGTGGGACTCGCGCGGCAGACAAGAAAGGTTGAGCCAGATCAAATCCCCCGAAGGCGCTCCGAGGTATAAAGAATCGTCTTCGCGACGGAGGCGACGATGGTCGACATTCTGGACGCGCTCAAAAAACAGCACGCCCACATGCGTGGGATGCTGCAGGTGATCGAGAAAGCGATCGAGGACTTTGGCGCAGGCGGCCGACTCGATCCCTATCTGGCCGATGCGCTCCTGCGCTACATCGCCCAATTCCCGAAAACCGTCCATCGTCCGGTGGAAGTGGCCGTCTACCAGGCACTGGGACAAGCCGATGCGTCGCTCGCCGCATTGGCAGAGACGACCGCGGCTGAGCACGGGGACCTGGAGGCGCGCGCCGAGCATCTCCGCGCGCTCCTGTTCTGGAGCGGACAGCACCCCGAGTTCCCGCGGCAGCTGGCCGTGTCCATGGCCCGTGCGCTGATCGGCGACCTGCGCCGGCACATGGGCGAGGAAGAGGACAGACTCTTCCCGGTGGCGGAAAAGCGCCTCGACGCCGCCGCCTGGGCTCGGGTGAGAGCGGCCGCTGGAACAGCGGGCCCCGCATGGCGATCGCGCATCCGGCCGCTACGCCGGCTTTTTGCGCAAATCGCCGCCCTGACACCCCCGCCGCCGAGGCAAGGCAAAAACGTCAAACCCGCTTGACGGCCTCTTCGAGCCAGTCGTGCCAGACTTCCTCGCTGTGCTCGCCCAGCAGCGGCGGCGGCCGAGAAATCTCGAAAGCGTAGTCGGAAAGAAAAACCGGATAGGCAGTCGTGTGGGTGCGGACCCCGTTCGGCAAAGTGAGCGGCTTGACCAGGTTCATGGCCTCGATATGGGGATCGGACAGGATTTGCGCGTAATCGTTGATGGGGGCGCAAGGCACGCCGCGCCGATCCATTTCCTCGAGCCATTCGGCCGCCGTGCGACAGGCGAACAGGGGTTGCAGGATCGAGACGAGCACTGCCTGGTTGCGCGCCCGCAGCGCCTGGCTCTTGAAGCGGGGGTCGTGGGCGAGATCGGGCTTTCCCACCGCTTCGCATACTTCCCACCATAGCTTGTCATTGCCGGCGGCGATGACGAAGTAATCGTCCTTGGCGCGAAAGGCCTGATAGGGGGCGTTGCGGGGGTGGGCTGAGCCCAGGCGGCGCGGAGGCGTGCCGGTACCGAAGTATTCGCTGGTCTGCAGCGCAGCCACACCGATTAAGCTTCCCACCATGGAGCAGTCGATGAAGGCGCCGGTGCCCGTTTCCCTGCGGCGTATCAGGGCAGCCAGAATGGTGTAGGCGGCGTAGAGCCCGGCGCAGAAATCGCCGATGGGCACGCCGCACTTGACCGGTGGCCCGCCCTCCTCCCCGGTCACGCTCATCACTCCGCTCATCGCCTGGACGGTGACGTCGAAGGCCCCTTTCTCCGCGTAGGGTCCCTTTTGCCCGTAGCCCGAGATGGAGCAGTACACCAGGCCCGGGTTGTCCGCCTTGAGCGCTTCGTAGCCGAGGCCCAGACGGACCAGCACGCCGGGGCGGAAATTCTCAATCACCACGTCCGCCCGGGCCGCGAGCCGGCGCAGTCGGGCGACGTCCGTTTCGCTTTTCAGGTCGGCGGCGAGGCTCCGTTTGTTGCGGTTGAGGGAGGCGAAATTTTCGCTGAAGGCGCCTCCCTCCGCTCCGACCGACAGGGGCGGCCACGCCCGCATGCCGTCGCCACCGTCGGGACGCTCCACTTTCACCACATCGGCGCCCAGATCGGCGAGGAGCGAGCCCGCAAACGGGCCGGCCGCGATCTGGCCGAACTCCAAGACTTTCAACCCCGCCAGCGGCTTGCGAATCGACACGCGCCTTATCCCCCTTTTTTCGTTAAGACGGACCTGTCGCCCCCTCGGAAACGGAACTCTCGGGCGAGCCCATTCTATCCTTGCTTCGTCAGCACGGGCGAGCCCATCGAAGCAGCCGACGCCTTGCCTTGCGCCGCCAGGATCTCCTCGTGCCGCATCTGGGCCAGCACTTGGCGCGCCCGGCGCAAGGCCTTGTCGGACTTCAGGAATAGTTCCGAATATCCGTCATCGGGATAGTCCAGCATCTGCTGCTGCCGCTCGAGGGCCCAGCGGTCCTGGGCAACCACGTTCGGGAACATCTCGGCGATACGCCGGGCGGCCGACTTGGCGGGATCGCCGCGGGAGCGATGGTCAGCGCGGCAGTTCACACACCAACGCCAAACGTGATTGCGGTCGTCCACCGGCGTATGGGTATGCAACAGCACGTATCCCCGGTCCATGCCAGTGCCTAGCTGCCCCGGTGGCGCCACCCGCAACTCCACCCGCGTCAGGCCCGGGCTCAGCATGCAATGGGTGTGTTCCCGGTCGACGACCTCGTAATGAAACCAGTCGACGAAGTAGGGAGGCTGGACGTAGTTGCTGGCGCGGCGGATCGTCTTCACGAAGCGGTAGCCTCCGATTTCTCCCTCCACCAGCTCGATGGGCAAGAGGCTATTGGCGTAGTCGCCGATGTTGCCATCGTGCAGCGGATAGAAATGGGTGATGTCGAGCAGGTTCTCGATTAGCAACAAGTAGTTTGCCGGAACGTGCATCGGTCCGGAATCGATCGACTCCCAGGTCGGATCGGCGACTTCCGGGGTGCGGGGCGGCTGGAACAAGGCGGCGCGCTCCGGATTGCCAGGCCAGACCCACACCAGACCGTCCTGCTCGATCACCGGAAAGGGACGCAGCCTGGCCTGGGGCGGTATGTGTCCGTCGGGATGGGACGGAATCTTCACGCACTTGCCCTGCTCGTCATAGCAGAGACCGTGATAGGCGCATTCGAGCGTACCGTTGTCCAGCAGGCGCCCCTCGGAGAGGGGGAAGCGCTTGTGGCAGCAGCGATTGTCGAAAGCGACTACGCTGCCCCCCCGGGTTCGCCAGATGACCAGTGGCTGCCCTGCGATCTTGTGTCCGGTCAGCGTCTCCGGCTTGAATTCGTGGGACAGACCGGCGACGTACCAACAATCCTTGACGTACTGATACGATTCCATGGATGTCAGCTCCTCTTGCAAACTCAGCTTGCCCCCGCCCCAGCCGCGCCCCGCAACGGCCGTCGCATTTGCCTTGCCCATACCGCGCTGGCGCTACAGATCCAGCACCAGCACGGGGGTCCTGGATCGGGAGCAGCACACGAGCACGAACTCTTTGCGGTCGGCCTCGTCCAGGACGAAGTCACGGTGATCCGGCTCCCCGCCGACATAGCGCGTGAGACAAGTTCCGCACACCCCGTTCTCGCAGGACGTCTCGATGAAAACGCCGTTCTCTCGCAGCACCGCGACGATGGTCTTTTCAGCAGGCACTTCCAGCTCACGCCCGCTGCGAAGCAGCCTGATTCGGAACGGGCGATTTCTGGATTGCGAGGCGGACGCATCCGGGGGCGGGGAAAAATGCTCGCAGTGCACGGCCTGGGGCGGCCAGTGAGCGCAAGCTGTTTTGACCGTCTCCATGAAGCCCGGGGGGCCGCAGTAATACAGATGGGTGCCGGGCTCCCATGGGCGCAGCAACGTGCCCAGGTCGAGCCCGCGGGCGGGATCTCCACCATCATGATGGACCGTCACCTTCCCCGCCGCGATGAGCGGCCCGAGGCGCTCGAGGAACGCCGTCCGTTCGGGAGAACGGGTGCAATAATGGAGACGATACTCACCGCCCCGGGCTTCGAGCTCCGCGATCATGGCCATCATCGGGGTGACGCCGATGCCGCCGGCGAGCAGCAGATGGCGTCGAGCTCCTTCGGCCAGGGGAAAATGGTTGCGCGGCCCGGCGATGGTGAGGCGCTCTCCGATTCGGACGTTTTCATGCAAAGCCTTGGATCCGCCGCGCCCCTGGTCCTCCCGCTGCACGGCGATGAGGTAGCGATGCCGCTGCCCGGGATCGCTGCACAGGGAATACTGACGCACGCACCCCGGCTTCACATGGACGTCGATGTGGGCGCCGGCGGTGAAGCCGGGCAACGCCTCACCCCGAGGATCCCTCAGTTCGAAGCTCGCGATGCCCTCGGCTTCCAGCACGATGGCCCGCACCTGCACTTGGCGCAAGGCAGGGGCACTGCTCGCCTCGGCATCCCCTTGGGCGAGTGTCATGTCCTCTTTTTCACAGTTCGGACGAAAAACCGCTGCCTGTCCCATCCGTCCTTCCTCGAAAGGGGGTAAAGAATCCAAACGAAAACGCCTTTTCTTCGCAGAAAAAAGCGCGCGCAGGGAACTATAAGGGAGGGTGCATTATTGATAAAAGCGATATTTATTGATATTGTCCGTTCATGAATATTGAACTCATGCCTGCCCGCCGATCCCGCTACCTCCCCTGGAAACGGGCCGGTGCACCCAATCTCTTGAAGGGGGGGGCCTGCACCGAGGTGCAGGGGTCGAGCTGGCCCTCAGGATCTCCCTCTGTAAGCAGCTCATGCCGTTCAACCCTGCTTGGCAGATCGAACTCGAGGAGAAGGCTTAAGCCGATGCCCTACCCCAGAAGGTTGCATGGCCTCATGCAAGAGCAGGATGCCCCCTCCCGCTTGCGGGATTCCGACTGGGCTTTGTGAGGTCGACGAATGAACATCAAGCAGCTTGAAACCTTCTACTGGATCGAGCGGCTCGGCAGCTTCAGCGCTGCCGCCGAACGCGTCTTCGCCACCCAATCCACCGTTTCCATGCGCATCCAGGAGCTGGAGCAATCCCTGGGCGTGAAGCTGTTCGACCGCTCGCACCGCACCGCGCGCCTGACGCCGAAAGGCAAGGAGCTAGTGCCCTATGTACAACAGCTCATCGAGCTCACAGCCGAGATGCAGCGCCGCATCACCCCACCCGAATCGATGAGCGGCCTGGTTCGGGTCGGTGTGGTGGAAATCATCGCCTCCACCTGGCTTCCCCGTTTTATCCGCACGCTCCAGGAGACTTATCCCAACATCCTGCTGGAGCTGGAAGTCGCTTTGTCCTTCGAGCTGACGGAAAAGCTGCGCAACGGCTCTCTCGACGTGGTGTTCGCCCTAGGGCGCCCGCCCGGCACCAATTACGTCATCGAATCGCTCGGCTCTGTTCAACTGGAATGGATGGCAAGCCCAGCCCTGGGGATTCCAGAGGACACCGTCGCGCCCAGGGACCTGCAGCCCTGGCCCTTCATCACGCTGAACCGGCAGTCCTATCACCATGCCCGGATCCAGACCTGGATGAAGGAAAACAAGGTGCGTTGCCGCAGAATCATCGTGTGCAACTCCATGACGGTGGCCGCCACCCTGGTCATGGCGGGCATCGGTGTGAGCCTGCTGCCGCCGCGCTGCTATCACCGCGAGATTGAGGCGAGGGCCTTGCGCATCGTTCGCACCACGGGCGGCATGGCGCCCGTGGAGTTTTTCGCCATGTATCCCCTGGACGAGTTCCAACCCCTGGCACAGCTCGTCACGGGGCTCGCCGCACGGGTGAGCGACTTCGACCGGGCAGGCCAGGAATCCGATGGCGGCACGGCCGCGCCCCAGAGCCCGTCACCTCCTGCATCCCTGGGCAAGAAGCGCTCCCGGAAAACCCCGATTCTGGGCGGCTCCCCTTCCTAGCCTAGAGCCAGCCCTTTTGCCCGACATCCGTCCCTTACATCAAAAAAACCGATAAAAAATTATTCGAAAAAAACTTCTATGTTGATAATCATCCTCCTTTGCAGGATGATTTGGCACTCATTCCGCTGCCGATAAAAAACGCATTCGCCCGGCGGTGCATCGCCCCGTCAGACCTGCTTTGCCGGCTTGGGCGGCAAAGGCGACGAAAACGGGCATTGGCGCAAAGAGCGCGGCCTGTCGCGTTCCAGCCCCTGCAACGTCCTGGAGGTGAGGAGGATGAGACGGTTTCTCTGGTGGGTCGAAGGCTTCAACGATTTGCTGGGACGCGGGGTCTCCTGGCTGATGCTGGGAGTGGTAGGCATCTCCTTCACGGTGGCCATTCTTCGCTATGCCTTCAGCCTCGGCTGGATATGGCTGCAGGAGTCCTATGTATGGCTCCACGCCATCGTCTTCATGGTGGCCATGGGCTACACCCTGCTCTACGACAGTCACGTGCGGGTCGACATCTTCTACCGCTCGGCAAGCCTGCGCTACAAGGCCTGGGTCGATCTCCTGGGAACCCTGTTCTTCCTGTTCCCTTTTCTCGGGGTCGTGTGGTGGGCCTGTTACCCCTATGTGGCCATTTCCTGGGAGCGGCTGGAGGCTTCCCGCGAGGCGGGCGGCATACCGGCCCTCTACCTGCTCAAAAGCGTTCTTCTCGTTTTCGTCATCGTTTTGCTGATCCAGGGGATCGCGGTCCTCATCCGCAGCCTCCTGGTGCTTAAAGGCGCCCGTGAGTACGGGAAGCGCTTCGATGAAAACAAGATCGTCTAGATCCTCTGACCCAATTCACTGACGAGGTTTTCCGATGGGCGGCGGTGAGCTCCTGGCCATCCTTCTGCTGGTATCGGTATGCGGCCTACTGCTCCTCGGCTATCCCGTCGCCTTCACTCTGGCCGGTGTCGGCGTCCTGTTCGCGGGACTGGGTATCGGGTTCGAGGTCTTCAATTGGCGGCTCTTTGCGGCGCTCCCCTCCCGCTATTTCGGCGTGATGACCAACGAGGTGCTGGTCGCGGTGCCGCTTTTCGTTTTCATGGGCGTTATGCTGGAGCGGTCCAAGATCGCCGAGGACCTTCTGGTGACTTTGGGCCAGCTCTTCGGGCGGCTGCGGGGCGGGCTCGGCATCTCCGTGACCCTGGTCGGCGCGGTGCTCGCCGCCTCCACCGGGATCGTGGGCGCCACGGTGATCGCCATGGGCCTGCTCAGCCTGCCCACCATGCTGCGGGCGGGCTACGACCATCGGCTCGCCTGCGGGACCATCTGCGCCTCCGGCACCCTGGGGCAGATCATTCCCCCGTCCATCGCCCTGGTGCTGCTCGGTGACGTGCTGGCCGGTACCTACTCGGAGTCCCAGCTCGCCCGGGGCATCGTGGCGGTCAAGCCGTTTTCGGTAATCGATCTGTTCGCCGGGGCCTTCATCCCTGGGCTGGTGCTCGTCGCCCTGTACGTAATCTACTTGACCGCGGTCGCGTTCTTTCAACCGCAGAAGTGCCCGCCCTTGTACGACGCGACGGTCGCGGGCTGGGCCCTGGCCCGCAAGGTGGCCACCGCGCTCATCCCGCCGGCCTTTCTGGTGATCGCAGTCCTCGGCTCAATCCTCGCGGGGCTGGCAACGCCCAGCGAGGCAGCCTCTTTCGGCGCCGTCGGCGCTACCCTGCTCGCCCTGCTCCGGCGCCAGTTGTCTTTGTCCGTCCTGCGGGAGGTGGTCCAGGTCACCACCCGCATCACCTGCATGGTGTTCGGCATCCTCCTTGGCGCCTCCGTGTTCTCCCTCACCTTCCGGGGGCTCGGCGGGGACCGCATGGTGGCCGAGTTCTTCACCAGCCTCCCGGGCGGCTTCTTCAGCGCCCTGTTGCTCATCATGATCGTGGTATTCCTCCTTGGGTTCATCCTTGACTTCATCGAGATCGTCTTCATCGTCGTTCCCATCGTCGCCCCGGCGCTCCTCATGATGGACGTGAACCCGATCTGGCTGGGGGTGATGTTCGCCATGAATCTGCAGACGAGCTTCCTCACGCCTCCTTTCGGCTGGGCGCTGTTCTACCTGCGCGGCGTAGCTCCCGCCGAGGTGCGTACCGGGGACATCTATCGCGGGATCCTCCCCTTCGTCCTCCTACAGCTCGTGGCGCTGGCGATACTCGCCCAGTTCCCTGCCCTCGCCACCTGGCTGCCCAGCGTGATCTTCGACTGATCCCCCTCCTCTTCGGGCTTTTTTCACCCGCGGCACCCCCGTGGGCGATTGCCCGCAAGCGACGGGATCCCCTGCGGCCGATGCCGGGAAATGATCATATTTTTCAATTCGAGCTCATCGGAAAATATCGTTTGAGGTGATATTTCCTCTCCCCGATACTAGGATTCGATCTCGATTCGGCGACTCTCCCCGCGACCGGCGATCGCGCGTGGCGGCCGCGGCAAGTCCATGCATACACCCTGGGGCGCTGAGAGAGGAAAGGCGTCCTTGCGCCAGGCGCAAGGAGGAAGAGGCCAACTTTGTAGGAGGAGTGGAAACATGAGGGACGTCAAACGACGGAAGTTTTTGAAAAGCGCTGCGGTGGCCACCGCCGCGGCGGCCGCCGCGGGTTTCTCGGCGCCTGCCATCTCCCAGAACCGGATCAAGTGGACCATGGTGACCACTTGGCCGCGCAACCTTCCCGGCCTGGGAACCGGCGCCCAGTATTTCGCCGACATGGTCACCAAAACCTCCGGCGGAAAGTTCACCATCGAGCTCTATCCCGCCGGCGAAATCGTGCCGGCGCTGGAGGCGATCGACGCGGTGGGCAGGGGCACGGTGGAAGCCGGCCACGGCTGCCCGTATTACTGGAAAGGCAAGGCGCTGGCCGCCCAGTTTCTGAGCAACTTCCCCTTCGGCCTCACGGCCCAGGAATACAACGCCTGGTACTACTTCGGTGGTGGCAAGGAGCTCGCGGACAAGGTCTACCGGGAGCAGCTCGGCTGTAAGTTCGTGCTCTGCGGCAACACCGGCGTGCAGGCGCCTGGCTGGTCGCGCAAGGAGATCAAGTCACTTGCCGACTTCAAGGGCCTGAAAATGCGCATGCCCGGCATCGCCGCCGAGGCTATGCAGCGCCTCGGCGCCGTCGTGGTGAACGTGCTGGGCAGTGAGGTCACGGCCGCCCTGGCCTCGGGGGCGGTCGATTGGGTCGAATGGAACAACCCCTATGGCGAGGCTTCCCTCGCCTTCTACCGCTACGCCAAGTACTACTACACCCCTGGCTGGCACGAGTCCGGCACGTCCCTCGAGCTCTTCGTCAACAGCAAGGCCTGGGACAGTCTTTCCGCCGAGAACAAGTTGCTGGTGGAGCAGTGCGCCTACGCCACCAACGTGCGCATGCTGAGCGAGTTCGTCTGGTACAGCGGCCCGCAGTTGGAGGAGTACGTGACCAAGCACGGCGTCCAGGTGAAGGTGATCGACGACGAATCTCTGGTCGCCATCGGTAACGCGGTAGGGGAAGTGATCGGGGACATCATCGCCAAGGACAAAAACAGCCGTGAAGTCTATGCCAGCCTGATGAAGGCCCGGCAGCTGCAGATGCCCTACAGCAAGAACACGGAGGGCGAGTTCCTTCGGGCCCGCTCCCTGCCGTACAGGCTCCCGAAGGTATAAGGCGGCGTGTTCGGGCCAAGGCCCCCGGCGCGGCCGAGGGCCGCCGCCTTTACGGCAGCATGCGGTGGAACACCCCGTCCCGGCGCAGGAGGTGCTGGAGCGCGGCGACCACGTGCACAGTGATCAGGACGATGAAGACATAGGATGTGGTCACGTGGATGGTGGTGAACGTCTGATTGACCAGCTCGTGCTCCCAGCCCAGCTTGGGAAACGGCAGCCCGAAGAACTTCATCGGGTACTTGGTGAAGGAGGAGGAGAGGTAGCCAGAAAGGGGCATCAGCACCATGCACAGGTAGAGCAGGCGGTGATTGATGGCCGCCGCCCGGATCTTCCACGCCGGCAGGAACGCCGGCAACGCCGGGGCCGGATGGGTCAGGCGCCAGGCAATGCGCAGCCCAATGAGCATGGCCGTGGTCAAGCCCATGGATTTGTGGAACGCGAAAAACCAGGAGCGCTCCGGGGAGCCTTTGGGCAGGTCCACCATGTACCAGCCGAGGGCGAACTGGCTGAAGATTAGGACAGCAATCCCCCAGTGCAGCAGAATCGCCACCCAGTGATACCGCTCGCCACCGCGCCCCAGGGCCCCCAGAGGTGCCCGCGGCGCCCCTGCCGCTATCTGATCACCACGCCCCATGGCCGCACTCCCACCGGGATTTCGCGCAAGACCTTGTCAGTGCCGGTGTCGATCACGGACACCGAATCGGAACGGCCATTGGCCACGTAGAGCTTCTTGCCGTCGGGCGTGATGGCCATGTTCCAAGGGCGCTTGCCCACCGGCACCGTGGCGACGATGCGGTTTTCAGCGGTATCGATCACCGACACGGTCGCATCCCTGCCGTTGGACACGTACACTTTCTTGCCGTCCGGGCGCACGGCGACCCCGTTGGAATAGTTGCCTGCCTTGATGACGGCGAGCACCTTGTGACCCGCCACGTCGATGGCGTAGACCTCGTTCGCCAGCTCGCAGGCCACGTAGGCACGGCTACCGTCGGGCAGGAAGCCGATGCCCCGCGGCCGGCGCCCCACCGGGATCGTGGTCACCTGCTCGCGCTTGGCCACGTCGATCACGTCCACCTGCTCGGCCTCCTCGGCGCTCACGTACAGCCACTTCCCGTCCGGGCTGAAGACCGCGTGCTCCGGGTTATGCCCCTGCACCTTGACGCTGAATCGCTTCTGGTTGGTGGCCGTCTCGATGAAGGCAACACTGTTGGACAGTTCCACCGCCGCCACCACCCATCTGCCGTCGGGCGAGATGCTCACCCCCTCTGGCGACTCGCCCAGCGCCACCTGGCCGACGGCGGCGCGCTTTTCTAGATCCACGATGACCAGCGCGTTATTGGGCTGGTCGCTCACGTAAAGATACTTGCCGTCCTTGCTGATCGCGAGACCCCGCGGCTTCTTCCCTGCCTGGATTTCGGCGATCACCTTGTCCTCCCGGGTGTCGATCACCGAAATGGTGCCGCTCTCCTCGTTCGGCACATAGGCGAGCGGGACGGCCCAGCTCCAAAGCGGCACGAGAAACAGCAGCCAAGGGATCCGGCCGAGGGGGAAACGACGCTTCATCCTTTCTCCTTTCTTTACGCGGATGGTTTCCAGCCCGTGGTCCGATCTGGGCTGGAAGGGAGCGAAGAGCTCCCCGCACAGGTTTTTCTTCTGCGTTAGGACGCCGTGTTTCGAATGAGTTCCGGCGCGATCGAGCCGCCGGGCTCCCCCGGCGGCCCGACCGCATGGTTACGGCATGCACTTTCCCCCGGCACGGGCCCGCGATCGCCTGCCCGCTCGGAAGAAAGCGGGAGACGCTTCAGCGATTGGCGATGTACATCGTGACTTCGAAGCCAAAGCGCATGTCGCTGAATTGGGGTTTGGTCCAGGCCATCGTGATACCTCCTTCAATGTTGGAATGGAAACACCCGGACGCGATCCGGGAGGGACGCCCAGGGCTTGTTCCCGGGGCTTCCCGGACTTAATCTTCGGCGCAGCCCAGCGCCCGGGACAGTCGGGAAATCGTGACCCGGGACTCATGATTTTCATGATCGTTCACTGCTTTATTTACCAGGGCTCGGCGTTGCACTAGGCTAGCCCTATTGTTTCACGATCCCTGCCCAGGGCGGCCTCGTATGAGGGCGTGTTCGTGAAGTGGTCGGGCGAACTCCCCAATCCGATGACACTGCGCAGCGTAGCCTCGCTCCAGGGGCGTCTCCGGGAAGTGGCCGGGCGGGACGCGGCCCAAGAAGGCCCCGAGGGCGTCTTACCGCTCGAGGAGCTCGCCCGCCCGTTCGATTCGAGGGCGAACCGGCGACTCTGCTTGGCGCTGGCCCTCTCCCTCGCCGCCCATGCCTTGACCCTCTATCTCGTGCCTGCTCCTGCCCCCGCCCCGCCCAAACCGGTGGAGGTGCTGGAG